>NZ_KV811655.1:0-61070 GCF_001813175.1 Corynebacterium sp. HMSC069E04
ACGTGTCCACGATTTGCGGGCAACCCCAGTTCTGGGTCGGCCGCACAGCAGTCCTCGATACCTTCCGAGCTGCGCTTGACTCCCAGCCGGGTAGCCCGGGCCGCTCGCTATCATTAGCGGCGCCCGCGGTATCGGCAAGACGGTCCTGCTCAACGAGATAGAAGATATCGCCTCGAGCCGCGGGTGGATTACCCTGCGAGCCTCGGGACGCAGCTCCATGGTTGACGAGCTCGTTGACACCACCATCCCGCGCATCATGGACAAGCTGGCCCCGGCGGACAAGCACAAGGTCAACCGCGTCGGCATTGGTGGTGTGGCAACCATTGGCATCCAGCACAACACTGAGGAAGCCTACAAACCCACGTTGAACACTCGCCTGCGCGAGCTTTTAGGCATGCTCAAAGGCACTGGCGTGCTGCTGACCATCGACGAGGTACAGGACGCCGACGCGGAGGATCTCACCTCCCTCGCCGTGACATATCAAGACCTAGTGCGCGATGAGCTCGACGTCGCCATTGTCGCCGCAGGACTTCCACAGGGAGTCAACCGCCTGCTAGACCTGCCTGGTGTAACCTTCCTGCGCCGCGCGCAGAAGTTCGTTCTGGGCCCGCTCTCCCCCGCAAACGCCGAGGTGGCCTTCACCGAAACCGCCTCACAGTCCGGGCTCGAGTTCACCGATGATGCGGTTGCGGCAGCGGTGAGGCTGTCGCGCGGCTACCCCTACATGGTGCAGCTGGTGGGCTCACTGGCTTGGGGGAAGGCGCAGCGTGATGGTGGAAGCAGTATCGAGGTGAGTGACGTCGCAGCAGTGTCGGCCGAGGCTATCTCAGTGCTGGGCGCCCAGGTCCACCAGCCCGCTACCCTGAAGCTTCCGCCGGCGCAGCGTCTCTTCCTCGAAGCGATGAGCGCGGTCATGGAGGACGGTACGGCAGAAATCAAGAACATCGCCGCGCACCAGGACCGGACGGTGCGCTCACTGTCGGCCACGCGCCAGCGGCTTATCGACGCCGACCTCATCGAACCCACCGCCCATGGCCAACTCCAGTTCGTCATCCCGTATATGGAGTCTTATTTCACCGCGACGGATAGCCTGGGGCGGGTTGATTAGAGGGTGAGCTAAAGGTCACCAGCATCGCGGGTGAGGATGCCGGCGGTCTCGGTTACCGAGCGCAGTGAACGAGCGGAGGCCTTGACTGGGTAGACGTCGAAATGATCGATGAGCAGCTCGCGTGGCATGCCGATGCGGTCAAGGTGACGGGCCAGCGTGATGGCCTCCGCGCGGGCATCGGAGCCTTCGATGCCCAGACCGATGCAGTGACCCGCACTCAAGTGCTCACCCAGGCCGTCGAGGTGACGCGGGGTGTCTAGGCCGCGGAAAGTCGTGAGCAAAGTTTTGGCAGCAGGTGCTATCGACCACAGCGGCGGGGCGTGCAGGTAATCTGCGTCGAAGGACTGCAGGAGATCGAGCGCGACCTCATCCGGGACCGCCGGGATGGTATCGAAATCTGTGGTGCCGGGGACGCGGCCGGCGATGATATCGGCAAGCAGGGGCTCGTCGAGCTGGACGACGACCTCCCCGTGGAAGCGACTAGCGACGTCCTGAGCGTGGGCGTGAAGGCCGTGGCGGAGGGCGTCGGCAAGCTCGTTAAAGGCGCTGCGGTCTGTGAGGACGCGGTGGCCATCGGAAAGCTCGATACTCGCCGCAAGCGACCAGGGGCCAAGTGCTTGCACCTTGACGTGCGGCACGCTCTCGCCCCATACCTCTTGGACCTCGTCGAGGTCACGCTCCAAGCGGTCCCACGTGCGGCGGGTCAGCAGCTGCGGGCGCGCCGTCATGCGCCACGAGCGCGGGCCGCGGTCGATGGAGATAGCCTCCAGCATGCTGGCCGTGCGGCCCACCGCATCCGACCCCAGCCCACGCTCGGGCAGCTGCGGGATGGCAGGAAGTTCGGTCTCCCCCATGATGATGTCCGCGGCCTCCGCCATGGACGTGCCGGGCATGGGGCCAAGAGCGAATCCCGTCATCTCATCTCCTTCCGAATTCTTTTTCTTTTAATACCGAATCAAAGACAGTGCTGCGGCATCTATAATGCAATTCACAAACCACTAAGTCGCAGATAGTAAAGGATACTCCCGTGGCACTTGAACAGTTTTCTGGCTGGACCTTCTATTCTCCTTGCGAGATTCCGAGTGACATTCCGTCAATTCTCGCTGCCAACGAAAAGCCCATCTGCGCCTTCAAAACTGTCCGAGACGCAGCGGTCTTCACTAGCCACCGATTAATTATCCGAGATTCTCAAGGTCTCACTGGAAAGAAAGTCGAAATCTATTCGCTCCCTTATTCCTCCATTAACATGTGGTCGACGGAGAATGCCGGAAAGCTCCTAGACGTAAATGCTGAACTGGAGCTCTGGACACGGGCTGGCCACTTCAAAATCAACATCGGACCCAAAGTCGATATTCGGGCACTCGACCGACTCATCGCTGACTGCGTGCTTCGCTAAAGCTACTCAGTCCCGCAAATCGTGCCAGAGCCGAGCACAATATCACCCAGCTCATCCGGGCTCGGCAAGTAGAGCACCGCGGCCTGGCCGCGGGCTACACCGGAGAGTGGCTCGTTAAGCTCGAGCGTCATGCGGTCAGCCTCGCGGTCCACGTGGGCGCGGCAGGCAACGACGGAGCCGTGGGCACGTACCTGTACCTCGCAGTCGAAATCACCGTCCATCGCCGGGTGCAGATACTTTAGGCGATCGGCCTCAATGCGGGTCACGGCCAAGTCGGCGCGCGATCCCACGGTGACGGTACCGGTGGCCGCGTCGATATCGGTGACGTAGCGCGGGGAGCCGTCGGCAGTCGGCGTCTTGATGTCTAGGCCCTTGCGCTGGCCGATGGTGTAGTTCCACGCGCCATCGTGTTCCTTGAGCTCATTGCCCTCGGTATCCACGATCATTCCCGGACGCAGCCCGATGGAACGGCCCAGGAAGGCCTGGGTATTGCCGTCCGGGATGAAACAAATGTCATAAGAATCAGGCTTGGACGCCGTGGAGAATCCATGGCGCTTGGCCTCCTCGCGGATCTGCGGCTTCGGGGTATCGCCAATCGGGAAGAAACAGTGGTCCAGCTCCTCCTTGGTGATGACACCCAGCACATAGGACTGGTCCTTGTTCTCATCCAGGGAGCGGCGCATGTAGCCATCAGAGTCGATGGTGGCGTAGTGACCTGTGGCGACTGCATCGAAGCCCAGCGCCATGCCCTTGCGCAGCAAGGCTGCGAACTTGATCTTCTCATTACAGCGCAAGCACGGATTCGGGGTCTCACCGCGGGCATAGGAGTCCACGAAATCCCCGATGACGGCTTCCTTGAACTCCTCGGAGAAGTCCCATACATAGAAGGGAATGCCGAGTTTATCGCAGATGCGGCGGGCGTCGGCGGAATCCTCTAGGGAGCAGCATCCGCGTGCCTTCTCACGGGTCTGTTGCGCATCCTTGTGCAGGGCCAAGTGCACGCCAATGACGTCATGGCCTGCTTCCACTGCGCGTGCTGCAGCCACCGAGGAATCGACGCCGCCGGACATGGCTACCAATACTCGCATGCTCTCCCCTTCTCGTTGCTTTGTTGTCCACCAAGGCTAGTCGCGGTGTACCTCATACCCCAACACGCGAACCACGCAGCCTATTCCCTAAGCTAAGAGGCACTATGGGCAGAAAGCGCAACACCACCAACTCCATCGCGGGAACCTATGAGATATCCACTGGCGAGCTCGTCATCGAGCCGGATCCTTTCCGCGACGGCGCATTCATCCTCAACGTCAACGGCGTGCCCTCCTCACACCTCATCCCCGATGAGCCACGCACCCTGGAATTCGAGTACATGCGCTGGATCGCCGCCGCGGTAGAGAATCTCGCACCCGGCAAACGCCTACTCCACCTAGGCGGCGGTGGTTGCTCGCTACCACGCTACTTCGCTGACCTGTGGCCGGATTCCCACAACACTGTGGTCGAACTCGACGCGAAGCTTACCGAGCTCGTCCGTGAGCTGGCCGATATCCCGGCAGCACCCCGCGTGAAAATCCGTGCCGGCGAGGCACGCGCAGTCACTGAGGGCTTCCCGCCGAACCGCTTCGACGTCATCATCCGAGACGTCTTCGCCGGTGATACGACGCCGAAGCCACTGACCACCGTTGAATTTTTCCAACACACCCATGCAACGCTATGCCCCGGTGGCCTCTACGTGGCCAACTGCGGTGACCACTCCGATCTCCAGGGCGCAAAGGCGGAGCTGGCAGGGATGGCAGAAGTCTTCGCACACGTCGCGGTTATCGCCGATCCTCCCATGCTTAAAGGCCGGCGCTACGGCAACATCATCCTCATCGGCTCAGACACCGAGCTGCCAGTCGACGGCTCCCCCGAAGCCGCCGCCCTTGCTAAACCGTTACTCTCCGGTGCGGTGCCCGCACACTTCCGCGACGAGTCTTGGACCCGCCGCTTCTTTACCGGCGTGAGCCCACGCCACGACGCCCTAGACGACGCGGAGAGTTAAGGACACTCAAGCCCTAAAGAGACTTAGCGGAGGCTCTTGAGCAGGTCCGCCACCTGCTTGGAATCAAATGCCGGGATCTCCACACCCGCGGCGTGACCAGCACTGCGCGCGGCACGGCTGACATTCTCCACGTCCTGCTCGCTGACGTTGTTGGCATCAAAGTCCTGCAGGTGCTGTGCGTTATCCAAGAAGATGGCCAAGTCACCGATGCTGGCGTCGTTATTGGACATGTCCTTGAGGTCGTCGGTGCTAATAGCGCCAGTGTTGAGCAGCTTCTCCGCCTGCTTGATAAGCCCGGTCGGATCCACGTCCAAGCCCGCATCCTTCGCAGCATCCGCTACGGCAGGAACGGCTACCGCGCCCGCCGCTAGGGCCAGGATTCCGGCAATCAGCACGCCGGCGTCATCACCAAGGTCCACGCCTGGGATAACCAGGTCATTCAAGATGCCACCGAAGTCAATGTAGTTGCCTCCGGAGAAAGAGTGCAGCTGGGCTTCAGTTCCGTTGAAGAGGTTCATGTCGACATCGGTCTCAATACCGGCCACGCGACCAGAACCCGAGCGCTGCCAGAAGGCCAGCTTGTCCCAGCCACCGACGGGATCCGGTGCGGTGTCCTGGTAGGCAGCCAGCCACAGCGGGTACTCGCTGAAGCGAGTGGTGTTGCCCATCTGGCCCATCCAGAAGTACTTGTAGGTGTACAGCATCGGCGTGCGCCCGGTCAGGGACTTCACCTCCTTCATGAAGGTGTCAATCCACTCCTCAAGCTGCGCAGCACTCAGGCCCTCATCAACCTCGATGTCGAGCACCGGCGGCAGGGTCTGCGTCGGCACCAGCGCGATTTGGGAGGCAAAGCTGGCTGCCTGCTGCTTGGCATCGCCAGCCGGGCGCGCGTAGTGGTAAGCGCCGACCTTCAAGCCAGCCGCTGCAGCAGCATTGGCATCGCGTACGAAGTGGTTGTTAACAAACCCAACGCCCTCGGTGGCTTTGACAAAGGCATAGGACTGGCCGTCGGACTTCACGGCGTCCCAATCGATCCCACGCAGGGACATGTGGTTATTGCCGGAGACATCCACACCAGAAGGTGCGGTGGACGGGATAGCAACGGCGGTGGATACGGACAGTGCCACGGCCGCTACTGCGGTAACGGCGGCGGTAACAAGGCGACGTGCATGGCTCATGCGCGCCACACTACCGTTTCAACAACATCAGTCACAGATGCAACACGCGCAACATTCAACTCGTTTGTCACATTTCTTACGCAACGTGCCCTCACCGACACCACCACACCCACTTCCCAGGCAGGGGCCACTGGCTTGCGTTGTCGCGTGCTACAACTGCTAGTACTTGAGCAGTGCTTGGCGACGCCCCCACCGCTACTCTTTCGAGCTCACCCCCGACGACGTGTGGTCGCTCATTTCGCTTGACGCGTGACAAGAGGTGCTCGAGCGCAAGATCGGGTTCCCGCACTGGAACCATATGTTCGATGTCGGGTGAGGCAATAATTTCTTACGCTCTCGCTCGTCTCCACGAAGCGGGGCGCGGATCTGGAGAAAGGCGAGCCTAGAAGTACTGGTTCATGTAGTCGCGAGAACCCAGGCCGATCGCGTCAAAGCACTCTGCCATCTTGGCTTCTTCTTCAAAGTACTCGAGTTCGTCACCCTCGGCGCCCCCAGCTCGCTCTTCCTCGAGTTCCTCGAGAGCATCGGCAAGCGCGTACGGTTGCCATACGCTAAGCCCCAGTTTCTCGAAAGCATAAGACTCTGGAGCTTGATCATCGTCAAGCCGAGCCCCGTCGTTGAGCCTCTTCAACAGCTCGGCGCACTCGATCGCGTTCATGTGGGAAAGGTTATGGCCTTCCCATTCCACCGTGACACCGTCTTTTTCAGGGTTGGTTGCGAACTCAATGAACTCGACACCGTTGTCACCGATGTGAACCTGAATATTTGCTTGGGAGTAGTACAAGGGGCTTTCACTCGGGTGATTCTCCGGTTCCCCAAGGACCGCTACCACCTGCTCGGCACTGTCACCGAAACGAACGGTACCTTCGCCAAATGGTGAAGCGAACTGAGCACCTTCATACGAGGTCAACGTTATTGAGGAAGTCATCAGTATCTCCAGTAATTGCTGACTAGGCTCCGCGAGTCTGAACCAATCGTTGCGCCCAGAATAAGACGGGTTGCGTGAAAGCACAACAGGTAGTTTTCAACCAGCGTCGAATCGGAGTACGTCGCCCGAGCGTCGGGTACAACTTAGGCATGCTTATCGACGCCCCGCCGCGACCATGCCCTCCAAGCTGTAGGGCGACGGCCACGAGTCCACCGGATTCCTCCGCAAGAGATCGCGGTCGGTAGCGACGTCGGACAACGCTTTCGTACCGGATTAACCATCGACGAGGAGGAAGAAACCTGACGGCCTATTCACTCCGTGGCACAACGTCGAAGATTGCGAAATGTGCCTGTTCGCTTCGTGGTTGGTGATCGTTTTTTCCTAGGCCCAGACCTGTTGTGTCCTAGACCGAGCGTGCTCGGCGGATGATTTCAGGAAGCTCTGCCAACACGGCGTCAATGTCCTCGTCGGTGGTGAGGCGCCCCAGGCTGAAGCGCAGGCTGCCGCGGCCGTGTTTCTCGTCGATGCCCATGGCTTCTAACACGTGGGACATGCGGTTGACACCAGCGTGGCAGGCGGAGCCGGCGGAGGCTTCGATGCCGGCGGCGTCAAGAAGCATGATGAGGCTGTCGCCGTCCGTGCCTGGGAAAGACACGTGGAGGTGAGAGGCCAAGGTGGGCTCGGCGGAGTTGATGATGACGTTGTCGATGCTCGACTCGATGCCGGCCTTGAGCTTGTCGCGAAGTGCAGTCAGGCGGGTATCCTCCTGCTCCATTTCCGCGACGGATTCACACAGAGCTGCGGCGAGTGCGCTGGCGCTGGCCACGTCCACGGTACCGGGACGAATGCCGCGTTCTTGGCCGCCGCCGAAGGCGATGGGTTGGGGTGCCGGGGTGCGGCGTGCGAGCAGCAGGCCAATGCCGCGGGGCCCGCCGAACTTGTGGGCGCTGGCCGCCAATGTGGTGGCACCCAGCTCATGGAAGTTGATGGGCAGCTTGCCGGCGACCTGTACGGCATCGATGTGCACTGGGGTGTTCTGCGCGGCGGCGCGCTGGATAATGTCGTCGACCGGCTGGATGGCGCCAGTCTCGTTGTTGGCCCACATGCAGGTGGCCACCGCGGCCGGGGTATCCAGGGCGCTTAAAACGCTGACGTGGCCGGTGGAATCAACCGGGAGAAGCTCCACAGTGGCGCCGTGCTCAGCGTGGAGCTTCTCTACGGTTTCGAGCACGGCAGGGTGCTCGATGGGGGTCGAAACGATGCGTTTCGACGGTTCATCTGCTGCGCTCCCGCTGCGCGCTGCGTTCTGTGCTGCACGGAAGAGGCCCTGAATGGCGATGTTGTCCGCCTCCGTGCCGGAGGAGGTGAAGATGACCTCGATAGGTTCGCAGCCGAGCAGCTCGGCAACGGTCTCGCGGGCGTCATCCAGCACGGAGCGTGCCTTGCGCCCGGAGGCATAGGACGCGCCCGGGTTGAGGGAACTGGCTGCCTGCGTCCATGCGTCGATAGCGCACTGGCGCATGGGCTGGGTGGCTGCGTAATCGAGGTAGAGCGGCATTAGTTGCCAGCCTCCTTGCGCTTGGTCAGCTCCGCGGCGAGTGCCGGGGCGATCTCGTGGAGGTCACCCACCACGCCGAGGTCAGCGATCTGGAAGAAGGGCTCGTCCTGGTCCTGGTTGACCACGACGATGGTCTCCGAGGTCTGCATGCCGGAGGTGTGCTGGATGGCACCGGAAATGCCGAGACCGATGTAGAGCTTCGGGGAGACGGTCGCACCGGTCTGGCCAATCTGGTGGGCCGGATCGTAGAAGCCCTCGTCCACAGCGTCGCGGGTGGCACCGACGGCGGCACCGAGGGCGTCGGCAAGCGGCTCCACCACGTCGGCGAACTTATCGCCCACGCCGCGGCCGCCGGCCACGACGACCTTGGCGGAGGTCAGCTCCGGACGAGCGGTCTTCTCCGCCGGGGTGAAGGAGGTGACGGTGACATCCTTCGCGGTGGCGGCAGGCAGCTCGAAGGGCGCGGGTGCTGCGGTGACCGGCTGCGGCTCAGTGGCCACGGAGCCCGGCCGCAGGGTGTAGACCACAGAACCGGTGGCCGTAGAGGAAGTCTCGTAGGAACCGCCGAAGATAGTGTGGTGAGCGGAGCCATCGGCATTAATGCCGTCGACGTTGACCAAGGCACCCGAGCCCAAGCGCGCAGCAAGGCGGCCGGCGATCTCATTGTTAGTCGGGGTGGAGGCCAGCACGATGGGCGCCGGGTTATTGGCGGCCAAGGCATGAAGGGCGTCAACCTCCGGGGTGACGATGCGCTGCTCATAGTCCGCAGCCGTGGCTTGGACCACCTGAGCGGCACCGAAGTTGCCTAACTCTGCGTCGAAGGAGGCGGCGGTGGCGGCATCCTTGGCCACGACGACGGCGGAGACGGTGCCGAGCGCGCGGGCGGCGGTGATGAGCTCGCCGGTAACGGGGCTGAGCTGGCCTGCTTCGTGCTCAACTAGGACATAAACGTGAGACATATCTTTTCTCCTTAACCCTCGATGAGATTCTTGGCGGCCAGGAAGTCCGCGACCTTGGCGGCAGCCACGGTCGGATCAGTTTCAACGATGACCTCACCGGCGGTGCGGGCCGGGCGCTGCGCGGAGGCGGTCACAGTGGTGGTGGACGGCACGCCATCAATGCCCAGGTCCGCCACGGCGAGGGTGGTGACCTCAGCCTTCTTGGCGGCCATTAGCCCCTTGAAGTTCGGGAAGCGCGGCTTATCGGCCTTGTCAGTGAAGGACAGGATGGCTGGCAGGTTGGCGGATAGCTCCCAGTGGCCGTGGGCATCTTCGCGGGTACCGGTGGCGGTAGCACCAGCCAGGGAGGCGGCCTTGAGCTCCGTGAGCGCGGTCAGCTGGCGGTACTCCGCTAGCAAGCCGGCGATAAGCCCAGTAGAGGCATCCGAGGAGTTGTTGCCCAGGGTGATGACCTGGACCTCGCCGAACTTCTCAGCCACCTTGTTGATGGCGGCGTTGAGAACCCAGGCGGTAGCCAGGGCGTCGGCGCCGGCCAGGGCGTCGTCCGTCACGTGCACGGCGTGGTCCGCGCCCATGGCCAGCGCCTTGCGCAGAGCCTCATCGGCAGCGGCCGGGCCCATCGTAAGCGCCACGACCTCATAGCCGGCGTCGGCGTTATCGTCGCGCAAGCGCAGTGCCTGCTCGACGGAGTACTCGTTGACCTCATCGATGACGTTATCCACCGAGGTACGGTCCAACGTGTGGTCCGCCTCGAGGGTCTTGGTTGACCACGTATCCGGTACGTGCTTGACCAGAGCCACAATGACTGGCATGTGGGCACTTCCCCTTCCGTAAATTTTGAAACTATTAGGGTGCGTAATTACCTTCGGTCGATACTACTCGCGGTCCGCACAACACCGCGACTCCCTTCGTTCCAATGCGCGTGACCACGAGTGTCTTGGCAGTGGAGCCTTTGAGCTTGAGCTTCTTACGCAGCTGGTCCGGGTTCACGTCTTGCCCGCGTACCAGGATTTCCAGCGAGCCGACGTCGTGGGCCGCCATGGCCGCTTTTAGCTTCTTCATGGGGACCATCTCGATGAATTCAAATCCGGACATGCCTTGCGGAAGGCGGTCGCCGGTGAGGTAGGCAATGCGCGGGTCCAGCTGATGCAAGCCTTCCCGCGCGGCGTAGTGGCGCACCAGCCCGGCGCGCACGATGGCGCCGTCGGGGTCGATGAGGAAGCGCCCCATGGGCCCAGCCTCAGGCAGCTCGTTTTCGTCGAGGTCATCCTCGATGACGTCAGTGTGTATTCCTTCGGGCGTGGTGTTGAGGACCACTGCCCTCTTCCCCATTCCCAGGCCCGGGGTATACAGGCAGGCTTCCTTCACCCCGCCATCGAGGCTCACCACGCAAGCCAGGCCTTCCCATTCGGAATGATCAATGCCGGGGGCGCACTTGATGGCCATCTCGCCGTGGGTGGCCAGCAGATCTGCTGGCGGTGGTAGGAGTTGGTCTAGGCGCGTGATGCGATTGCCACCCTGTCGCCGCGCAGGGTCGGCGATGCAGACCTGGGCGGTCGTCGTGGTGGTTAGAGCATCGGCGCGAAAAACTGGGTGCTCAATGTTGTGGTGCGCCATGGCCACGCGTGAGGCGTCTAGGTCACTGCCCACATAAGCGCCGGGGCGATAGGCCTGGCCTTCGGTGCCGATGGAGCAGGTGAGGTCGTGGACGAAGTCCACGTTGCGTTCCTGAAGGAACTGCGCGCGATAAGCCGCCACTGCGGGTGGGGTGGCCTGTTGGGCGGAGTCGTGATCCATAAGCCACTGCCCCGGTAGCTTGCCGGAACTGCGGGCTTGGATCAGCTCGGCTACGGCGCGGCCATAATTACCGAATTGGGCCTGCAGCTTGGCGACGTCCCGCAGGTGCGCCTTCTTGGTCCCTTCCAGGTCTGCTGCGGCGGCATCGATCGTAGCGGCGTTCTCGCGTAGGAAGGCAACTTCGTCCAGGGTGTAGCTCATGCAGGTTTCTTCTGTATCGGTTGATGCCGGGCGAGGCCGACTTAAATGCGGTCGACAGGGAAAGTGGTGAAGTATTCACGGTAGCGCTCATCATCGCGCGGGTCGCCGATAATCGGACGCAGGTCGGAGAAGGAGGCATCATCTAAGACCTCTTTGACCGTGGCGTAGGAGGTCAAACGCTTGAGCTGCGCCCACGTCGGGATAGCTAGGCGCACCAACCCGGCGCGCCAGCCATCGAGGACCAGTTGTGGGTCGAACCAGCCGGCGTCGTCGGCTTCGCCTGTATCTCCATCGGGTTCTTGGCCTTCGGGTAGTACACCGATGAAGAAGAAGGTGTCGAACCAGTGGTTGTTGTCTTCCCCAGCCCAGCGGGACCAAGGCAGTAGCATGTCGGCGTCGACACGCATGCCGTTGTGCTCAAGGAACTCGGTGAAGGAAATCTCGTGGGTTTCTAACAGCTCGCGCTCACGGTGGTAGCGAGAGGCGTCGGAAACCAAGCCGTCCTCGCGGATGGCCAGCAGCGTGCCGGCCTCCTCGAAAAGCTCCCGGGCGGCCGCGAAGACAAGGGCGTGTGCCTTGTACTTGGTTACGCCCATGCGCCGTGCCATGGAGACCACCGAGCTGCCCGCCCATAGTTCGCCGGAGTCCCAAGAACGCGGTGGGAAGTCACGCGGGTCTACACCGCCGCCGGGAAAGACAACGTGGCCGGGGTAATTACGCATGGTGTGCACGCGTTCTTGGATCCACACGCGCAAGCCCTCCGCGGTATCGCGCAACAAGAGGACAGTAGCGGCCAGGCGTGCCCCGTTAAAGCCCGTGGTTTCGCCAGGGTCGATGGCGTCAAGGCTGTCGTGGATGGACTGGCTCATGCAACTTTCCGTGTCTGCAAGCTAGGAGCAGAATTCGAGAGGTATACGTCGAGAAGGCGTACTGAGGTTATGTACTAGGGGTTATGTGCTAGGGGTTAGCGGACTCGTCGGGCGAAGTACCTCTCCCCAATGCGGTCCACCTGGATGGGTTGGTGGAAAGCCTTGGAGAGGTTTTCCGACGTCAGGACAGAGTTAATGAGTCCTTTGGCCACGACCTTACCCTCATCTAGGAGCATCGCATGGGTAAATCCATAAGGGATTTCCTCGACGTGGTGGGTAATCATGACAATTGCCGGGGCATCCGCATCGAGTGCTAGGTCCCCCAAGTAGCCCACGAGGTCCTCACGGCCACCCAAGTCCATACCGGCGGAAGGCTCATCCAGGATGAGCAGCTCCGGGTTGGCCATCAGCGCGCGGGCGAGGATGACGCGCTTCTTCTCGCCTTCAGAAAGCGTGCCCCAGGTCCGCTCTGCCAGGTGCGCTGCACCCACTTGTTCCAAGATGTCATCGGCACGGGAGAAGTCCATGTCTTGGTAGTCCTCACGCCAGCGGCCGAGGACCGCATAACCGGCAGACACAACGAGATCATCCACGCGTTCTCTATCCGGGATGCGGTGTTGGACGGCGGCGGAGGAAATACCGATGGCGGCGCGCAGATCGCGCATATCCGTCTTGCCCAAGCGCTCACCCATGAGGAAAGCCACACCAGCGGACGGGAACTCTTCGGCGGCAGCCATTCGAACCAAGGAGGTCTTGCCCGCGCCGTTGGGGCCGATGATGACCCAGCGTTCATCGAGCTCCACCTGCCAGTCGATGGGCCCCACGAGCGTGCGGCCGCCGCGCCGGAGCTCGACGCCGCGGAAGTCAA
Organism: Corynebacterium sp. HMSC069E04; assembly: GCF_001813175.1. Lineage (NCBI taxonomy): Bacteria > Bacillati > Actinomycetota > Actinomycetes > Mycobacteriales > Corynebacteriaceae > Corynebacterium > Corynebacterium sp. HMSC069E04. The sequence goes on from NZ_KV811655.1 coordinate 12,898, forward strand.
TCAACCAATCTTCGTCGGTTTCCATCAGTTCAGGGTCTTGCTGGCTCAATTGCTCTGGAGTGTTCACAGCCACCATTGTGGCTGAAATCCTTCTTCCCCGGTGAAACTGACACAGCTGCATTATTCTATGGGCATGACTCAACGCCTTGGTATCGACGATGTCCGCCCCTCCCTCTCCGGTAATGCCGCCTCGAAGGCTGTGGTCGGAGAGGTTATCCCTGTCACTGCGCTGGTGTGGCGCGAGGGCCACGATGCCGTCGCCGCAACGCTCTCGGTATGGAACACCGAATCCCCATCTACCTCCGCCGTTACTATGACAGTGGACCCGGAGAATCCAGACCGAGTCCACGGCGTATTTAGCCCAGCCACCACTGGGCGTTGGTTCTTCCGCATCGATGCCTGGTCGGATCCGATGTCCACCTGGCGCAACGCAGTGGTCAAGAAGATGGAGGCCGGTCAATCCACCCAAGAACTCAGCAACGACCTTCTACACGGTGCCGAGCTCTTCGAGGAAGCGGCAATCCAATGCCCGAGTGACAAGGCGGAGCTGCTCTTTCAGGCGGCGAAGGAGCTGAAGGATGAGTCGGTGGACGTCGATAAGCGCGTGCGAACCGCCCTGTCTGACCAGGTCGCAGACGTCCTCCACCACCACCCGCTGCGCCACCTACTGGTGGAAGGTGACATCCACGAGGTCCTGGTAGAGCGTCCTGAAGCTCTCTACAACTCGTGGTACGAGCTCTTCCCGCGTTCCACCGGCGGCTGGGATGACGAGGGAAACCCCGTGCACGGCACGTTTAAGACCACGGAGCAGGCACTGGAGCGCGTGGCCGCCATGGGTTTCGATACCGTCTACTTCCCGCCCATCCACCCCATTGGCAAGGTCCACCGCAAGGGCCGCAACAACTCCGTGGTGGCTGAACCCGGTGATGTGGGTTCACCCTGGGCCATTCAGGACCACTCCACCACGCACCCGGAACTGGGCACCATGGAGGACTTCAAGCAGCTGGTCAAGAAGGCCACCGACTTGGGCCTGGAGGTAGCACTGGACCTAGCCCTACAGGCCTCCCCGGATCACCCGTGGGCCAAGACCAACCCAGAGTTTTTCACGGTGTTGGCCGATGGCACCATTGCCTACGCCGAGAACCCGCCGAAGAAGTACCAGGACATCTACCCGCTCAACTTCGATAACGACCCGGATGCCATCTACGCGGAGATCTACCGCATCGTCATGATCTGGGTGGAGGCCGGTGTCCCCACCTTCCGCGTGGACAACCCGCACACCAAGCCCGCCAATTTCTGGAATTGGCTGATTTCCAAGGTGCACGTGACCCACCCAGAAGTCATCTTCCTCTCCGAGGCCTTCACCCGCGCCCCGCGCCTGTTCGGATTGGCCAAGGCTGGCTTCACGCAGTCTTATACCTACTTCACGTGGCAGACCTCCAAGCACGAGCTCACCGAGTTCGCGCAAATGCACGTGGAGCAGGCCGATATCTGCCGCCCCAACCTCTTTGTCAATACCCCGGATATCCTCCACGAATCTCTGCAGACCGGCGGGCGCGCCATGTTCGCCATCCGCGCCACTTTGGCTGCCACGCTCTCCCCGCTGTGGGGCGTGTACTCCGGCTTCGAACTCTACGAGCATCAAGCAGTCAAGCCGGGCAGCGAGGAATACCTCGATTCGGAGAAATACGAGCTGCGCCCGCGCGACTTCCGGGCCGCCGTTAAGTCTGGTGACTCCCTGGAGTCCTATATCCGCCTGCTCAACGTCATCCGCCGCGAGAACCCGGCCCTCCAGCAGCTGCGCACGCTGCGCTTCCACAACACTGATAACGAGGCCATCATTGCCTACTCCAAGGCTGATCCCACCACCGGCAACGTGGTGCTCGTGGTGGTCAACCTGGATCCGCGCAATGCACAGGAGGCCACAGTCTTCCTGGATCTTGCCGCCGTGGGCCGCCACCCGGGCGATCACTTCACGGTGCAGGACACCATCAGTGGAGCTGCCTACGAGTGGTCCGACCGTAACTTCGTGCGTCTGGAGCCGCTGCGTGACGTCGCCCACATCTTCGTCCTCCCGCCGGCCCACCATGACCTGCAGGAACGCATAGCGTGGCGCCGTGTGAACGACTACCGCCCCTAGGCTTTTAAAACCCTCACCACCCCGCGCTGATTCCGTCCCCCTTTCCGGGTAGCGCGGAGTTTCTTTTCTGCCCCGCGGGCGGGCGTTGTTCGGTAATTTGGTCAGTATGAACATCCCGGCCTCAGACCTCGAACGCCTTAACCACTGCCGCCACCACGCGCCCCATGATTTCTATGGGTGGCACGACGGTACCGTCCGCACTCGCCGCCCCGGTGCCGAAGCCGTCGAGCTCGTCACCGCAACCGACACGATTGCTATGCGCGCGGTTGGGGATGATATCTGGGAGGCCCCGCTCGCCGAAGAAGCAGACTACCGCCTGCGCATCACCTACCCGGGCCAGCCCGCTACCGAAGTAGCGGACGGCTATCACTTCCTGCCCACCCTGGGCACCCTGGATCAACACCTCATCGGTGAGGGCCGCCACGAGCGCCTGTGGGAAGTGCTCGGTGCCAACCTCAAGAGCTACACCACCGACTTGGGCACGGTCGAGGGCACGGCGTTTGCCGTGTGGGCGCCTAACGCCGAAGGCGTGGCCGTGGTCGGTGACTTCTGCGGCTGGAACCCAACCCAATACCCCATGCGTTGCCTCGGTTCCACGGGCATTTGGGAGGTCTTCATCCCTGGAGTGGGCGAAGGCGAGCGCTATAAGTTCGCGGTCCATGGCAAGAACTCCCCACGCATTGATAAAGCCGATCCCCTGGCCAAGCGCACCATCGCCCCGCCGGAGACCGCCTCCGTGGTGGCTCGCTCCAGCTTCGAGTGGAGCGATGAGGAGTGGATGAGCAAGCGGAACGCGGACCTCGACGTCCCGATGAGCGTCTATGAGCTCCACGTGGGTTCCTGGAAGGTGGGCGCCGATTACAACACCTTGCGTGAAGAGCTGATCCCCTACCTTCTGGAGCACGGCTTTACCCACGTGGAGCTGCTGCCCGTGGCCGAGCACCCCTTCGGCGGCTCCTGGGGCTACCAGGTCTCCGGCTACTACGCGCCTACCGCGCGCTGGGGCACACCGGACGAGCTGCGCGCCCTCATCAACGATCTGCACAAGGCAGGCATCGGCGTCTTCGTCGACTGGGTTCCCGCACACTTCCCCAAGGATGAGTGGGCGCTGGGCCGGTTTGATGGCCAGGCACTCTACGAGCACCCGGATCCGCGCCGCGGCGAGCAGGCCGACTGGGGAACTTATGTCTTCGACTTCGGTCGCAACGAGGTGCGCAACTTCCTCGTGGCCAATGCTCTCTACTGGGCCGAGGAGTTCCACATCGACGGCCTGCGTGTCGACGCCGTGGCATCCATGCTCTACCTCGACTACTCCCGCGAAGAGTGGCTGCCCAATATCTACGGCGGCCGCGAGAACCTCGAGGCCGTCCAGTTCCTTCAGGAGACCAACGCCACCCTGAACCGCACCCACCCGGGCGTGCTGACCATCGCCGAAGAATCCACCTCCTGGCCAGGCGTGACCGCCCCGACGCATGAGGGCGGCCTGGGCTTTAGCCTGAAGTGGAACATGGGCTGGATGAACGACACCCTGGAGTACTTCAAGCACGAGCCGATTCACCGCCGGTACCACCACGGTGAGCTCACCTTCTCCATGGTCTACGCCTACTCGGAGCGCTATGTGTTGCCGTTTAGCCACGACGAAGTAGTCCATGGCAAGGGCTCCCTGTGGGAGCGCATGCCGGGCGATGACTGGAACAAGGCCGCGGGCCTGCGTGCGCTGTATGGCTACATGTTCTCCCACCCGGGCAAGCAGCTGATGTTCATGGGCCAGGAGTTTGGCCAGACCACCGAATGGGCCGAAGGCCACTCCGTGGACTGGTCCAACTTGGAGAGCTGGGGCAACGAGTGGCACCACGGCATTAAGCGCCTGGTGCGCGACCTCAACGCGGTGTACAAGCAGCACCCGGCACTCTGGACACAGGACTTTACCCAAGACGGTTTCCAGTGGGTCAAGGCTGATGACTCGAACAACAACATGCTCGGCTACGTGCGCTACGGAAAGGATGGCTCCGCACTGCTGGCGGTGTGCAACTTCTCCGGCAGTTCGGTGCCCAACTACGACCTCTGGGTGCCACGCGATGGCGAGTGGGAACTGGTCATCAACACCGACGACGCCGTCTACCAAGGCGCTGGAAACGACCTTGCCCAGCGCGTGCGCTCCGAAGGCAACCACGTCCAGCTGCACCTGCCTGCCAACTCGGTGCAGTGGTATACCTTCCGCGGCTAGTTTCTCAAAGCACAACTGCCCGATCTGCCAAAAATCACCGCTGAGATCGAATTCCAGCCCCTAGTTTTGGCAACTCGGGCAGTTTTAGTTTTCAGTCCTGCGCGTGACCATCAAGGAAAGCTCGTACGCGAGCATCAATGTCATCGCGCAGCGCATCCATTCGCTCCGCGCCTTCTAGGCCGCGCACGGACGGGTCCTCAATCTCCCAACGCTCAGCCACTCCGTCATAGTCGGCATCACCGACGACGATGACGTGGTCCACTGAAGACGCAAGGTCGCGGTCAATCAACGTCGGCGTACCTGCCATGTCGGCGCCGACCTTTGCAAGGGAGGCCTGCGCCTCAGCATTAACGCCCTGCTCACGATGCTGTTCAGTGGTCTTTACTCCTGCGGAGTGAATCTCCCAGTCGGGCGCATGCTTCCTGGCTAAGGCAGCCGCCATCTGGGACTTACCGCGGTTGGTATTGCAAAGAAAAAGTACGGAGGTCATACCTCCGTACTGTAGTCCAGTTGCGGAGCATCAGCGGTGTGCCCACAGCGAGATTGCAACTGCCCGATCTGCCAAAAATAGGGGCTGGGCCTTCGATCTCAGCGGGGATCTTTGGCAACTCGGGCAGTTTTGTTATAGCAGGTGCGCAATCTCCCGCAGTAACTCAACGATGGAAACGACTAGTTCTTCTTCACCGCGTAGTACACCGGCAGGGACTTCCAGTTGAAGGTCACGTCCTGGACGTTCTCGGACCAGCCGCCGACCACGTTCGGGTAGAACAGCGGGATCGAAGGAAGGTCACGCAGCAGAAGCTCTTGCGCCTGGTTGTAGAGCTTCGCGGCTTCCTCCTCATTCGCGGCGCCGTTGGCCTTGACGATGAGCTCATCAAACTCCGGGTTGGAGTACTTCGAGTCATTGGAGGCCACGCCCGTGGTGAAGTTTGGCCCCAGGAAGTTGCCCATGGAGGGGTAGTCGGCAAACCACGCCGTGCGGTAGGCACCGTCCATTCGCTCGGTGCGGTAAGCGTCACGGAAGGACTTGAAGTCCGGATAAGGGTTGCCCACGGCCTGGATTCCGAGAGTATTGCTGATGTTGTTGGCTACGGCATCGGCCCAATCTTTGTTGTCGCCATCGGTGTTGTAGTTAATGGGGAACGAGCCTTCAAAAGCACCGTACTTCTTCTCGGCCTCCGCCCACAGCTTCTTCGCCTCCTCCGGGTTGTAATCCAAGTTCTCCGATCCGGGCAGGCTGTCGTTGTAGCCATTGAGCACTGGTGACGTGAACTCGCGGGCCGGTGTGCGGGTGCCGTGGAAGATGGTCTCCGCGATTTCCTCACGGTTGATGGCCATCGAGATTGCTTTGCGGCGCAGCGCGCCTTCTTCCCCACTAAAGTGCGGGGTCTCCATGTGGATGGACATCTCCAGGTAAGTAGCAGCCGGCTTGGTTTCCTGGCGACCGGCCAGGTCCTGCTCATAGCTTCCGAAGGCAGAGGACGGAATGGCTTCGAGGACATCGAGGTTATTCGCCAACAGGTCCATGTACGCGGCGTTGGAGTCAGCGTAGAAGGCGAACTCAATGCCGTCGTTTTGTGCAGCACGGTCGCCCTTGTATTCCGGGTTGGGCTCGATGATCAGGTTCTGGTTGTGGTTCCATTCTTTGATCTTGTACGGGCCATTCGATACCGGGGTCTCGCCGAAAGACTTCGGGTCCTCAAGTGCGGCTGCAGGAACCGGGAAGTAAGCGTTGTAGCCTAAGCGGCTCGGAAAGTCGCTTTCCGGTTGGGTGAGTTCGATGGTGAAGGTGCGCTCATCAATAACTTTGAGGCCCTCCATCTCCTTGACGCCTTCCCCGTATCCCTTGATGGAGGAGAAAAAGCTCTCGTTGAGCTGCTCATTGGCCACCGCGTAGTTCCACGTATCGACAAAGGTATCTGCAGTTACGGCAGAACCATCGGAGAACTTCAGGTCCGGCTTGAGCGTGACCTTGTAGGTCTTCTCCTCTTCCTTGTCGATGGACTCCGCCATCTCGTTGTGCACGTTGCCCTCGGCGTCGTAGTACACCAACCCGGAATACAGCATGTCGACGATGCGTCCGCCGCCGTTCTCATTCGTCATCGCGGGGATGAGCCCCTGCTGCGGCTCAGTGCCGAGAACGCGAACATAGTTGGAGCCACCAGCGCTATCGGAGCTATCGCTTCCGCAGGCGGCGAGGGTAAAAGCAAGAGAGGCGGCGCCGACGACGCCGAGGAGCTTGCGCATGAGAGTCCTCCTGAAAGAGTCAACCAATTATTGTGTTACATAACACTAGAAGGAATTTAACATGAGGTGCTTCACATAATTGCTTGAACGCAAAAAGAACCTCAGGAGAGGACTCATCTGAGCCATCCTGAGGGTTCAGACCGCGATCGTCCGGAAAGGCCGCTCTAAGGCCCAGCACAAGCTGGGCCCTATTACGACGCCCTCCTTAGTACAACGCGCTGGCCAGCTTCGTGCGCGCGGCCAGCACGCGCGGATCGCCGGAATCAAAGAGCCCAAAGAGCTCCAGCAGACGGGCCTTGAGCTGCTCCTTCTCATCCCCGGCGGTGCGCTTCATTGTTTCGATGAGGCGCTCGAAGGCGCGATCGGGAGCACCGGCAACCACCTCGGCGTCGGCGGCATCGAGCTGCTTGGACACGTCCTCCGGGGTAGCATCCGCCGCAGCGATGGGATCCTCGCTGCGGTTAGCCGGGTCCAGTCGCTTGAGTAATAGCGTGGTGTCGCGGGCCTGCTTAATCTCCACGTTGTCTGGCTCGGCAGCCAGGATCTCCTCGTAGGTAGCAATAGCGGAATCGAAATCGCCGCGGTTGAGTGCGTCCTCAGCCAGGCTCAGGCGCGGATCCGCTGCTTCTTCCTCGGGGTTCTCCCCCGCCATATCTTGGTCAGGCAAGCCCTTGAGCTGGGGGCCGAGCTTGTCGACGATCGCCGCAACCCACTGCTCCAGGTTCTCTCGCGGCTGCCCGCCTTCGAAGTTGGTGACGGGCTGGCCGGCGGCGATGGCGACGGTGGTAGGCAGATTCTGCACGCCGAAGACCTGCGCTACCTGGGGTACGACATCGGCATTGATATAGCCCACGATGAACTTCAGCCCACCGGCGGCCGCCATCTCCTCGAAGTCCTTCTTGAGCTGCTCGGAGGCAGGCGAGCGCGGAGAGCCGATCAAGGCGATAACGGGTACCTCGGCAGAGCGGCGCACCAGGTCATTCTCAAAGTTCTGCTCGGTGACCTCGAAGAAGGGCTGCACACCTGCCGAGGCACCAGTAGTGCCCTGTTCCTGTGCTTTCGCCTTGGCCTCCGCCTGCTGCTTGATGGCGCCCAGGTCGAGGGCTCCTCCTACGTACGGTCCAGTCACTTGTTCTCCTCCAGGTAACGGTTAACGGAATCTACTTTTTGGGTTATCTGCCCGCTCACGCCTTCGCGGATATCGGCCTTAATCACCAGGCTCGTGCGCGGCGACACGGCGCGTACGGCATCGGTGGCCTCCTTGATGACCGCGAAGACCTCGTCCCACTCACCTTCGATGATGGTGAACATGGAGTTGGTCTCATTAGGCAGGCCGGAGGCCCGGACAACACGCACGGCTTCAGCCACGGCCTCGGACATTTCAGCGTTTTCATCACCCACAACAGTGGGGGCTACGGAAAAGGCAACAATCATGCCCGCCATCCTACCGCCGGTCCCAGCAGTGCCGGTGCCAGTGGCGGCGGTCCTCACCGCGCCCACCGGTATCCCGTGGCCACGCCACGATATGCGCCACCCCGGGAGGGATGTTCTGATTGCACCCCGGGCACACGTAATACTTCTGCGCGGCGGCACTGCCAACGTGCCTCATGACGAAAGGCTCTCCATTAGTCCACCGCGGCCCGGGTACAGTCTGCGATCCGAGGAAAGCACTTCCATCGCGGGGCAATGAACGCGGCTCTTCGCGGATTCTACGATTGCGGCGTGGCACTAGAACAACCGCAGCTCGTTGGATTCGATGCCGCGCAGCTCCTGGTAATCCAGGACGACGCAACGGATGCCGCGGTCCTCCGCCAAGGTCCGTGCTTGGGGCTTGATTTCCTGCGCGGCGAAGACGCCATGCACGGGTGCTAGCAGGTCATCGCGATTCAGCAACTCGAGGTAGCGCGAAAGCTGCTCGACTCCATCAATGCCCCCGCGGCGCTTGACCTCAACGGCGACAAACTCGTTCTTGGCATTCTTGGCCATGATGTCCACCGGCCCGATAGCCGTGGGGTACTCGCGACGCACTAGCGAGTACTTCTCTCCCAACGTTTCAATATGCTCGGCCAAGAGCTCCTGCAGGTGCGCTTCCACGCCATCCTTGACTAGGCCGGGATCTTCCCCCAGCTCCATAGTGATGTCCTGGTGGATCTCAGCAATGGTGATGCGTAGCTGCTCACCCTTCGGGTTCTCCACCAGCCACAGCTTTTCTCCTGTGTCTTCGCCATCGATATCCTCAATCGCCGACTCTTCAAAGGTGCATGGTGGTGTCATCCAGTTCAAAGGCTTGTAGGCGCGGTCATCCGCATGGATGGACACCGAACCATCGGCCTTGATAAGGATGAGCCGATCCGCCATCGGAAGGTGGGCGTCGAGGCGGCCGACGTAGTCTACGGAGCATTGGGCGATGACAAGACGCATGTCCTCTACCCTATCGTTGAGCGCTACTTCTTAGGTAAACGGGTAGCTCGCTGGCGCATCTGGTGGTAGTCCAACTTTTCTTGGCGCTTCGAAGGGGCTGATTCGACCCACGCATTCAGGGCCATGATGCCCTGCGCATCCGAGGCAATCTCATAGTCCCTACCATTGATGCGAAGCTGGATGATTTGGTGATCCGAGGGCATAAAAGAAGCCTCGTCACCATCCATCGGGCGAGTCTTGCCCAATTCGATGTCGAGGCGATTGAAGCGCTTGTTGGCGCGCGGCATGACGGAGCGGAGCTTGAAGTAGTCCATATACCCGCCGTCATAGCGCACGAGACCATGACGCCAAGAATGAGAGTCCTTCGACGGTAATTGGCGCAAAAGGATGCTCGTGCCGCGGGAGCGCACGGTGAAAAAACGCACCGCCGCTAGGATGAGGAAAACCAGAACGACCAGTGCACACAGGCCTAAAAGAATTGTTAGCCCCTGAAGCACCTGAGAATTCATGGAATGATGTCCTTCACAGCGAGTACGAAACGATGGATTGATTGTACCGCCGTTGACGGAAGCAACGCTAGTCCTTACCCAAGAACACGAAAGAACCCCACCCCCTCTTATCGAGGTTGTGGGGTTCCTAAGTGAGAGTGGGAAGGGCGGTCATTGCTGCCCGTCGTTTCCCTCTCCGCTCATCCGTTAGCTGTTGAGGCGGCGGGCGGCGCGCAACGCGGCGTCGCCACGAGACCTCGTCAGCTCGCGCTCAGACTTCAGGTCTTCCTGTGCCTGTGCTTCATCGACCTCAGAGGCCCAGATGGACCAATCAGCGAGGACGGTGATCTTGTTCTCGGACACGGAGAGGAAGCCACCCTGGACGGCAGCGACGAGACGATCGCCGTCCACCGGGTGGATGGTCACAACACCATTGTCGATCAACTGACCAACCATGGGCTCATGTCCAGGAAGCACGCCGATCTCACCCTCGGTGGTCTCAGCCGTCACCATGGTGGCCTTTCCGGTCCACAGCAGGCGCTCAACCGAAACCAATTCGGCGGTGATGTCAGCCATGTGCCTCTCCCTACTTCTTCTCGGTCAGCTTCTTGTACGCAGCCTCGACGTCGTCCAAGCCACCCAGGCCGTTGAAAGCCTGCTCCGGGTAGTGGTCGAATTCGCCGTTGCAGATGCGCTCGAAAGCGTCGATGGTATCGGCCAGCGGCACGTAGGAACCCGGCAGGCCGGTGAACTTCTCTGCGACGAAGAAGTTCTGGCCCAGGAAGCGCTCGATACGACGAGCACGCTGAACGGTGATCTTGTCTTCCTCAGACAGCTCGTCCATACCAAGGATGGCGATGATGTCCTGGAGCTCCTTGTTCTTCTGCAGAATACCGATGACACGCTGTGCCACCTCGTAGTGGCGCTCTCCCACGATGGACGGCTCCAGAATACGAGAGGTAGAGGTCAGCGGGTTCACTGCCGGGTAAATACCCTTCGAAGCAATACCACGGTCCAACTCGGTAGTGGCATCGAGGTGGGCGAAGGTGGTCGCCGGAGCCGGGTCGGTGTAGTCATCGGCCGGCACGTACACGGCCTGCAGGGAGGTAATGGACTTACCCTTGGTGGAGGTAATACGCTCCTGCAGCACACCCATCTCATCAGCCAGAGTCGGCTGGTAACCCACGGCGGAAGGCATGCGGCCCAGCAGGGTCGAGACCTCAGAACCGGCCTGGGTGAAACGGAAGATGTTGTCGATGAACAGCAGCACGTCCTGGTTCTGCACATCGCGGAAGTACTCCGCCATGGTCAGGCCGGACAGAGCCACGCGCATACGGACTCCTGGCGGCTCATCCATCTGGCCGAAGACAAGCGCGGTGTCCTGGAGAACGCCCATCTCTTCCATCTCGAGGAAGAGGTCGGTGCCCTCACGGGTGCGCTCGCCGACGCCGGCGAAGACGGAGGTACCGGAGAACTCGCGTGCGATACGAGTAATCATCTCCTGGATAAGAACGGTCTTACCCACACCTGCACCACCGAACAGGCCGATCTTGCCGCCCTTGACGTACGGGGTCAGCAGGTCGATGACCTTAATGCCGGTCTCCAGGATCTCGGTCTTACCTTCCAGCTGGTCGAATGCCGGCGGCTCGCGGTGGATACCCCACTGCTCGCCGTCGCGGCCCAGACCCGGCTGGTCAAGGCAGTCACCGAGGGCGTTGAAGACGTGGCCCTTGACCACATCGCCCACCGGGACGGAAATCGGCTTGCCGGTGTCGGTCACTGCGGCACCGCGGACAAGGCCGTCGGTCGGAGCCATGGACACGGCACGGACGAGGTTGTCACCGAGGTGCTGAGCGACCTCAAGGGTGACGGTCTTTGCAACAGCCTCGAGGGTCACCTCGACGGTCAGTGCGTTGTACAGTGCCGGCAGCCCGCCACGCGGAAACTCCACGTCGACGACCGGACCGATGACACGCACCACACGGCCGGCGGTAGCCGACGACTGTGTGTTCTGCTCTTGCAGAGCTGTAGTCATAATCTAGTCACTTTCTGCGCTTTCGGCGAGCGCCCCAGCGCCACCGACGATCTCTGTGATTTCTTGGGTAATCTGCGCCTGACGAGCCTGGTTGGCCACGCGCGAGAGGTCCTTGACCAGCTCGGTAGCGTTGTCGGTTGCAGACTTCATTGCGGTACGGCGTGCGGCGGACTCGGAGGCCGAGGACTCCAAGAACATCGCAAACAGGAGGCGAGAAACGTACTGCGGAAGCAACGCTTCCATCAGGGTGTCCGCATCCGGCTCGAAGTCGTAATCAGGAGTGATCTGATTATTCGGCTCGGCGTCGGAAAGCGCGGACTCACCCAGATTGTAGTCCTCTTCCTCGATAACCGGTACCACCGGCAGCAGCTGCTGCACACGCGCGGTCTGGGTCAGCATGGACTCGAACTCGGTGTACACAACGTGTACTTGGTCGAAACCGCGAACGGTCTCGCCCTCCACGTGAATACCCTCGCGGGTCTTGGCCTGGCCATTCGAACCGGCAACGAAGCCGTCGATAATGTGGCGGCGCACATCGTGCGTCTTTTCCCAGGTCGGATCCTGCGAGAATCCAGTCCAGCTGCCAGCGACCTCGGCCTCACGGAACTTGTAGAAGCCAACGCCCTTATTACCGGTGACGTAGCGGACGGTCTCGAAACCCTCGCTCTTCAGCAGGGCTTCCAGCTCGGCCGCCTTCTTGAAGATGTTGTTGTTGTAGCCACCGCACATACCGCGGTCAGAAGAGACCACGAGAATGGCGGCTACCTTGGCATCTTCGCGTTCCCGGAGCATCGGGTGATCCAGGGACGTGTGCGCCGCCAGCTTGTTGAGCACGCTGGACAGTTCACGTGCATAAGGCTGCGCCGCTTCTACCCTGGCCTGAGCCTTGGTAATGCGCGAGGTAGCAATGAGCTCCTGTGCCTTGGTGATCTTCTTGGTGGAATTGACGGACCGGATACGGTCACGCAGTTCACGAAGATTAGCCATGGTGTTCGCTCCTCCCTTCTTTTTCTAGACGGTTAATTCTTAGAGCGTGCGAAACTCTATTTGGCCGTCTTGCGGGAGACGTTGAGCTCGGTCTTGTTCACGTCATCCGCGGCGAGCGGGTCAACCGGCGCCTCGGTGCCGAGGTTGTGGCCCTCGGTGGTGCGGAAGGACGGAGTGAAGTCCTTAGCTGCTGCAACAAGTGCATCCTTGGACTCGTCGGTCAGAGCGGTGCCGCCCTGGATCTGCTCGAACACCTGCGGGGTTGCAGAGTTGAGGTGATCGTGCAGCTCCTTCTCGAAGCGGCGTACGTCCTCGACGGGAACGACGTCGAAGATGCCCTGGTCTGCGAGGAAGATGGATACCATCTGGTACTCGACAGGCTGCGGGGAGGACTCGGCCTGCTTGAGCAGCTCGACGAGGCGCTCACCGCGCTCCAGCTGAGCCTTGGAGGCCGGATCCAGGTCGGATGCGAAGGCCGCGAAGGCCTGCAGGTCACGGTAGGCAGCCAGCTCAAGACGCAGGTTACCGGCAACCTTCTTCATACCCTTGGTCTGTGCAGCACCACCAACACGGGAGACGGACACACCGACGTTAATTGCCGGACGGACGCCCTGGTTGAACAGGTCGGACTCCAGGAAGACCTGGCCGTCGGTAATAGAAATAACGTTGGTCGGAATGAAGGCGGAGACGTCGTTCGCCTTGGTCTCAATGATCGGCAGTGCGGTCATGGAACCTGCACCCATGTCGTCGGAGAGCTTTGCAGCACGCTCCAGCAGACGGGAGTGGAGGTAGAAGACGTCGCCCGGGTAAGCCTCGCGGCCCGGCGGACGGCGCAGCAGAAGGGAAATCGCACGGTAGGCCTCAGCCTGCTTGGTCAGATCATCGTAAATGATCAGGACGTGGTTGCCCTGGTACATCCAGTGCTGACCCAGAGCTGCACCGGAGAACGGTGCCAGCCACTTGAAGCCGGCGGCGTCGGATGCCGGAGCAGCCACGATGGTGGTGTACTCCAGAGCGCCGTGCTGCTCCAGGGTGTGGCGCACACCAGCGATGGTGGAGCCCTTCTGGCCGATGGCGACGTAGATGCAGCGAACCTGCTTGTTCTTGTCGCCAGATTCCCAGTTAGCCTTCTGGTTCAGGATGGTGTCGATACAGACAGCCGTCTTACCCGTCTTACGGTCACCAATGATCAACTGACGCTGACCGCGACCAATCGGGGTCATCGCGTCAATAGCCTTGATGCCGGTCTGCATCGGCTCTTCCACCGGCTGACGCTGCAGCACGGACGGTGCCTGCAGCTCGAGGACGCGGTCCTCTTCAGCGGTGATCGGGCCCATGCCGTCAATCGGCTGGCCCAGGGGGTTAATTACGCGGCCGAGGAATTCCTCGCCCACAGGGATGGAGAGAACCTCGCCGGTCCTCTTGACCTCGTCGCCTTCTTTCAGCGACTCGAAGTTGCCCAGGACCACGACACCGATGGAGTTGGTGTCAAGGTTCTGTGCGACGCCAATCACGCCGCCCGGGAACTCGAGCAGCTCATTCGCCATGACGGACGGCAGGCCCGAAACCTGCGCAATACCGTCAGCTGCCGAAATGACCACGCCGACCTCCTCACGGGAGGCCTCCGCGGAGTAGCTCGAGGTGTAGTTCGCAATCGCGCTACGGATCTCGTCGGAGGAGATCGTCAGCTCCGCCATGTTCTTCCTGCTCTCGGTAGTATCTTCCAGCAATTACTTAATCGTTTCTGTCGTTTCGGCTTATGCCATCTGCGCGCGAAGGCGGGCGATCTTGCCTGCCGTCGAGCCATCGATGACTTCATCGCCGACGCGGATGGTCATACCACCGAGGAGGCTGGTGTCAACCTCAGAGTGGATGGACATCGCACGACCATAAATTTTGCCCAGCTTTTCAGCGAGTGCTGCCCGCTGGCTATCGTTCAGCTCACCCGCAGTGGTCACGCGCGCGATGGTACGGCCCTGCAGCTTGGCTGCGGTGTCCGCCAAACCGGCGAGATCATCAATCGGGTTCTGCTCCGGGCGGCCAATGGCCTGCAGCGCGAGCGCCTCAGTAACCATCGTGACCTTGCCGTAGAGCACGCTTGCCAGCAGCCCGACCTTACGATCGGACGTAGCAGTACGGTCTGAAAGCAGCTGGGTCAGTTCGCCTTCTCGGTCAAGCACGCGCGACAGGGAGAAGAGCTCGTCTTCTACCTGGCCCAGCTTGCCCTCAAACTCAGCGCCACGCAGCAGTGCGCGGCGGCCGAGGATGATGAGGCCACGGGCGATATCACGCGGGCTCGACCACTGTGCGGCGGCGGCCTCCTGCAGCACCTGGAGTGCTACCGGGGTGACCTTCCCGCCGAAAAGGGTCTGGACCAGGGACTTGCGCTCCTCTGCGGTGGCGGCGTCGTCGGTCAGAGCGACGCGCAGTTCGCGGTCGCCGTCGAGGACGCGGACTACCTCGAAGAGGTCCTGGCCTGCCTGGGTAGCAGTCGCTACCGAGCGGTCGCTGGAGAGGAACTCATCCAGCTTGGACTCAGTGGTAGCGAGTGCTTCGCGGCTAGCTGCCTTCATCGTTGCCTACTTTCCGGCCGGTGCCACAGTGTCGAGCTCGGACAGGAAGTTATCAATCGTGGAGGACTGCTTGGTGGCGTCCGAAAGTTCGCCGCCGAGCAGCTTCTCTGCCAGGTTGATGGAGTTCTGCCCGATGTCGGAACGCAGCTCAGACACGACCTGTGCACGGGAAGCTTCAAGCTGCTTCTCGCCGGCGGTCAGGATGCGACGAGACTCTTCCTCTGCAGCTTCCTTAGCCTCTGCCTCGATCAGCTTGCCGCGCTCACGCGCCTGCTCACGAATCTCCGCAGCCTCTGCTCGAGCGTCAGCGAGCTGAGCATTGTACTTTTCCAGGGCGGCCTTTGCTTCGGCCTGCTGAGCCTCCGCACGCTTAAGGCCACCTTCGATCCGGTCTTCACGCTCCTGCAGCATCTTGTTGTATGCCGGAAGAACGAGCTTCCAGAACACAAGCAGGATGATGGCGAACGGAATGAGGGACCAGACCAAGTCGTACATCTTGGGCAGAAGGATGGAGTTACCGCTCTCCAGCGGCAGGTGCTCACTTCCCTCTGCTGCAAGGTAGTAAATGACGTTGTTCATGGGGCTCCGTTCTTAAAGTTCGATTTACTTTGTGTAAAGCGCTCTTTAGAACAGGAAGCCTGCAACGAGGCCAATCAGGGCGAGGGCCTCAACGAAGGCGATACCCAGGAACATGGTGGTACGCAGCTGACCAGCCATCTCCGGCTGGCGAGCCATGCCCTCGACGGTCTTGCCGACGAGGATACCGATGCCCAGACCCGGGCCGATGGTTGCGATGCCGTAGCCGATAGCACCGAGACCCTTGAGGGTGGACTCGTCAGCGGCCTGAGCAAGAATGATTTCGTTCATGATGAAAGTCGTTCCCTTTCAATGTTTTCCCACGGACTTGTCCGCGGGGGATGTGGTGGTTTTGGGGTATTTAGTTAACCGCGAGGTTCGCGTTGTTGTTAGTGCGAATCTGCATGCAGCGATAGTTCGATGTATACCGCCGTCAGCAGGGCAAAGATATATGCCTGCAGGAAAATGACGATAATTTCGTAAATCGTGAACAGAACCGCTGCGACCAGCGTCAGGCCACTCATGGCAGTCCAGCCGTTGAACTGGAAGAAGAAGAAGTTCGTTGCCGAGTACAACAGGACCAAAATGAGGTGGCCAGCCAGGAAGTTCGCCATCAGACGAAGAGCCAGCGTGACTGGACGCATGACAAACGTAGAGAAAGCCTCAATCGGCACAACAAGCACGTGCAGCAACGGCGGCAGGTTAGGAATAACCACCGAAGACTTGATGAACTTGCCGAAGCCAAAGCGCTTAGCACCGGCGTAGATCATGGCGATGTACGCGACGGCTGCCAGCACGATTGGCATACCAATACGAGCGTTCGGAGAGATGTTTAGAGCTGGAACAATAGTTGCTACGTTCCAGAACAAAACACCGAAGAAGATCGTGGCCAAGATCGGAAGGAATCGACGTCCTTCCTTACGGCCCAAGATGTCTTCTGCGATGTGAATTCGTACGAAGTCAATCGCATGCTCCGCTACGTTTTGCAATCCTTTAGGAACCAGCTTCGGGTTCCTAAAGGCGACAACAAAAAGGAGCACCAGAATGGCCGCCATGAACAGGCGAACCAGCATGATGCGATCCAAAGCGAACCAACCGTTGGCGAAATCGGCGAACAAGAGATCGACGACTTCACCATCATCGGTTACGTGCCCCGGGAAAAATTCTGGATCCAGTTCGGGTGCGTGAAACTCACCCTTCATGGCCAATGTCGTAACGCTCAGCGTTCTCTCCCGTGTTCGGGCCACACAGCTTGTCGAAGGCTATGTGGTGCGATGGACGTCTCAAGCTCTTTGCCCTGTCCACGGACTCCGTCGCACATCAGCGTAAACAGGGCAAGGATAAACCGTACTTTTTCGGGATAGCATGACGCTAACCCGCGGTAACCCGAAGAGAATGCTATCAGTTCGCCCTCAAGTTTTCGCACGTGGGGGCACCGTTGCGGACCTAAAGCCACAGCCCAGCACCAGAAAGCCTCATAAAAGGCCCGCATTCTGCCAAAACCCTGCTGAGTGTATTTGGTCACATACCCACGTTTTCCCACCTTGACGGGGGTAATGAGCAGGTTGAAAGACGTGTCTTACTACACAAAAGCCACCCTCCCGGGGTCACCGGAAGCAGTGGCCTGTGATGGAGATCGAGGCACGCTAGGACACGTAGGTCACGTTGGAAGTAATCACACCCCAGACCTCGGTTCCCAGCGTCACCGCCAGCGCTAGCAACACAGTCACAAACAGCGCCATCGTGTCATAGAAGTCCAAGTCCTTAATCAGCAACAGCACCATGATGAGGATGACCACCTTGAGCAACCAGCCGCCGAGCACCACAGCCATCGTGGTCGAGGGAGTAGTCCGCGCGGTAAGGAGCACCGAAGCTGCGGTAAAGAGCACGAAGCCGCCTCCGATAGCAGCGCCGACGAGCACTCCCCAGATGCCGGGCAACCCACGAACGCCACCCCAGAGGGCCAGGGATGCGATGGTCACTACGACGAGGCCAATGGCTCCGAGGCGCAGGGCGCGCTTGAGGGGACGACGATGATCGTCATAGGGCGATAGCTCTTCGGAAGTCGTTGAATCAGTCACAGCCCCATACCCTACCTCAGGAGGGATCCGTTTCCAGCACCACGCTAGTCGAGCGCGGCCGGCGTCCAATCTTGCCCTGGCGCAGCGGAATCAAGGTCACGCCAAAGGCTACGAGGAGCGCAAAAACAGCGAGCACCACCGCGACAGGGGCTGGAACGATGGAGAAGGAAACCGCCCCGAAAGCCACCGCGGAGACCCACAGATAGAGCACCAGCACGGTGCGGCGGTGCGTATGCCCCAGCGACAGCAGCCGGTGGTGGATATGCGCCTTATCGGCAGCGAAGGGCGAGCGCCCCTGCGAAACACGCCGAATGACCGCCCAGACAAGGTCCAGGACTGGAATAAAGACCGCGGCAACGACGACGATGACGGGTGACATCAGCGCCACGATGTCCACGGTGCCGTAGAGGGACATGTTGATCTTGCCGGAGGCTGAGGTCGACGCCGCGGCGAGCAACAAACCAATCAGCATCGCTCCGCTATCCCCCATGAAAATGCGGGAGGGCTCAAAATTATGCGGAAGGAATCCGGCACACACACCAACGAGTGCCGCCGCGATAATCGCCGGCGGATAGGCCGATACGGTACCGCCTTGGTCATGCAGAACAGTCAAGGAGAAGACCAGGATGGCCCCGCCGGCAATCATGCCCAGCCCAGCCGCCAAGCCGTCGAGGCCGTCGACGAAGTTGATGGCATTAATGAGCAGTACGGTAAAGAATGTGGTCAAGAGTGTTCCCTGGACCTGGTCCAGAATGACCGTGGTTCCATCACCAAAAGGCAGAAAGAGAAGCGTCCAGGTCAAGCCCAATCCGCTCATAATGGCTGCGGCAACGAGCTGCCCGATGAGTTTGACCAAAGCACTCAGTTCCAACAGGTCATCCACCACACCGACAACCACGATGGCGGCAGCGGACCAGAGCACAGCGTTCATCTCTGGCGTGACGGGCATAAACCCGCGAGTCAAGGCTGGAAGCTGGCCGGCGAGGTACACTGCGGCGGCAAACCCCGTAAACATCGCCACTCCGCCAAGCTGCGGGGTGGGCTGGGAGTGACTATCGCGCAGGCGGATCTCCGCCACCTGGCCACTGCGCACCAGAAAGGTGCGCACCAGTCCGGTGGTGAGGTAGGTAAACGCCGCGGCGACGAAGATCACCAACGCCAGCTCACGCAGCGGCACTCCGGTTCCAGCCACTGATGTCTCCTTAAGAGGATTGGGAGCCCGGGCGTGTACGCAGGGACTCTGCAGACACTCCGATGACCTCGCCGATCTGCTCGGCGCTCAAAGCACCTTCGCGCAGCAGATACGGGTGTGAGCCGGACAGATCAATGATGGTGGAGGGCTTGCCCACCTCAGCTTCTCCCCCGTCGAGGTAGACCGTGACGGCCTTACCCAGCTGCTGCTTGGCAGCAATCGCAGTGGTCGGCGGAGTCTGTCCAGAGATATTCGCCGAGGACACCGCCATCGGGCCGACCTCGCGGAGGAGCTCGATTGCAATGGGGTGCAGGGGCATGCGCAGCATCACCGTGCCGCGGGTATCGCCCAGGTTCCACGGAAGCGAAGGCGCTTGCGGGACCACGATGGACAAACCACCAGGCCAGAAGGCCTCGATAAGCGTTTGTGCGGTGTCATCCAAAGTGGCGACAAGGCCTTTTACGGTGTCCCAGGATCCCACGAGCACCGGCACCGGCATGTCGGGGCCGCGGTGTTTGGTGGCCAGCAGGCTCGCAACGGCGTCATTATCGAAGGCGTCGCAGCCCAACCCGTAGAGCGTATCGGTGGGCATGACCACGAGCCGCCCTGACTTGGCAGCCTTGACGGCAAGGGCCATTCCTTCTTCGCGTTCTGCCGCGTCCGCACAGTTATAAATCTGTCCCTGCATTGGTCTCTCCTTTAATTCCGTTCCTATCGGCTTGTCGACCAATCTTCGACCAATCTACTGTACTCCCCGTTCGGCCGTGACAAAGCGGGCGGTGCCAGTCAGATCCTTAAGTACCTCGATGTGCGTGAACCCGCCATTCGCACGCAGGGCTTCTTGCACCTGTTCAGACGTGTCATCATCGTGTTCAATGCCCACCTTTCCGCCGGGGCGAAGCAGTGCGGCGATGGTCGGAATCATCGCTGTGATGGTCTTCATGCCGTCTGCTCCCCCAAACACCGCCTCGTGGGGGTCTTGGTAGACCTCTGGATCCAGGTCCGGGGTCTCGGGGACATAGGGCGGGTTGGTCAGCACGAGGTCGACGGTGCCGTGCAGCTCCGAAAGCACATATGGATCCGTCACGTCGCCCTGGATCAGCTGCACATCACGGTCATGACGTGCAACGTTGCGGCGGGTGTAGGCCAAGGCGGCGTCGGCAAGCTCCACTGCCCACACCTCGGCCTGCGGCACGTAGTGGGCGACGTACAACGCCAGTGCACCGGATCCGGCGCACAAATCCACGACGCGGGGAGGGTGCGCGTTAGTCTTCGTCTCCCATGAGTTAAGTTTCTTCGTCTCCCACGAGTTAAGTTTCTTCAGAAACTTAACTCCCCAGTCGGCGAGCGCCTCCGTCTCTGGGCGCGGGATGAACACACCGGGGCCGACCTCGAGTTCGAGGGGGCCAAACCACGCCGCTCCTAGGATGTGCTGGAGAGGCTCGCGCGCTTCACGACGCCCCACCAACGCCCCATATGCCACGTCAAAGCCGGGGATCGGAGCTTCGTTTAGCGGGATATCCATGTGGCCGCAGTGAATGAGGTGGGCAGCCAACAGGCGCGCATCCCACTCGGGTGAGGGTACCCCGGCAGTGCGAAGGCGCTCCGTGGCATCACGAAGCGCCTCCTTATAGGTGTGAAAAGTCACCGTATCTAACCGTGCCTTAGCCTTCTAGCCTTCGGCCTCAAGGCGCTCCGCGCGCTCCTGGGCTTGCAGAGCTTCGATGAGATCCTGCATATCGCCGTCGAGCACGGAGTCAAGATTATTGGCCTTGTAACCAATGCGGTGATCGGTGATGCGGTTCTCCGGCCAGTTATAGGTGCGGATGCGCTCGGAGCGGTCCATGGTGCGCACCTGGGAGGCGCGCTGCTCGCCGGCCTCGGCCTCGCGGGCCTCGCGCTCCATCTGGTCCAGGCGAGCCTGCAGCACCTGCAGGGCACGCGCCTTGTTCTGAATCTGCGAGCGCTCCTTCTGACAGGTCACCACCAGGCCAGTGGGCAGGTGGGTAATACGCACAGCGGAGTCAGTGGTGTTCACGCCCTGACCACCCTTACCGGAGGAACGGTAAACGTCGACACGGATGTCCTTGTCATCGATATTGACGGAGTCGATCTCCTCCGGCTCCGGGTAGACCAGCACACCAGCAGCAGAGGTCTGGATGCGGCCCTGGGACTCGGTCACCGGCACGCGCTGTACACGGTGGACGCCGCCTTCAAACTTGAACACGCTCCACGCGCCATCGCGCGAGGGGGTCTTGGACTTGAAGGAGATGGACATATCCTTCACTCCGCCAAGGTCAGACTCGTTGAGGCCCAGGACCTCCCACTGGAAGCCTGCCTTGTCGGCGAAGCGCTCGTACATGCGGGCCAAGTCACCGGCGAAGAGCGCTGCCTCTTCGCCACCAGCACCGGCCTTGATCTCCATGATGATGTCCTCGGAGTCATGCTCATCGCGCGGGGCTAGGAGGTCCGCGAGTTGCTCCTCCAGCTGCACGACGAGCGGCTCGAGGCGGTCAACCTCAGACTGGAACTCGTGATCCTCGTAGGCCATCTCCTTGGCGTCGGCCAAATCCTGGCGGGCCTGCACCAGCTCTTCGTTGACGGCGACGAT
This sequence comes from Corynebacterium sp. HMSC069E04, assembly GCF_001813175.1. NCBI lineage: Bacteria > Bacillati > Actinomycetota > Actinomycetes > Mycobacteriales > Corynebacteriaceae > Corynebacterium > Corynebacterium sp. HMSC069E04. The sequence continues at coordinate 34,476 of NZ_KV811655.1, forward strand.
GGGGCGCAGCTCAGCGTAGCGCTTGGACAGCTTGCGGAATTGCGACTGATCCCCGGCTACGTCTGGGTCAGCCATCTGCATTTCGATGCCTTGGTACTCGGAGATGATGTCATCAACGAGGGAAACCTGGTTAGACATTACTTGTAGTCCTCCTCGTCCGTGTCTGCCGCCATGGGCGCGGACGAAGCGACCTGCATGAGGAACTCGCCATTAGAGCGGGTCTTCTTGAGCTGCTTGATGAGCAGGTCAATGGCGGCGAAGGAGTCCAAGCCGGAGAGGATGCGGCGCAGCTTGGTCATGATGCGTGCCTCCTCCGGAACGAGCAGGAGCTCGTCCTTGCGGGTACCGGAGGGGTTGACGTCCACGGCCGGGAAGATGCGGCGCTCGGAGATAGCGCGGTCAAGCTTGAGCTCGGCGTTGCCGGTGCCCTTGAACTCCTCGAAGATGACAGTGTCACCGGTGGAGCCGGTCTCCACCATCGCGGTGGCGATGATGGTCAGCGAGCCGCCATTTTCGATGTTGCGGGCAGCGCCCAAGAAGCGCTTCGGCGGGTACAGGGCGTTGGAGTCCACACCACCGGACAGGATGCGGCCCGACGCCGGGGAGGAGTTGTTGTACGCACGGCCTAGACGGGTGATGGAGTCGAGCAGAACGACGACGTCCTTGCCCTGCTCCACCAAGCGCTTGGCGCGCTCGATAGCCAGCTCTGCCACCGAGGTGTGCTCTGACGGAGGGCGGTCGAAGGTGGAGGCAATGACCTCACCGTTGACGCTGCGCTGCATGTCCGTGACCTCTTCGGGGCGCTCGTCCACGAGGACCACCATGAGGTAACACTCCGGGTTATTCGTGGCGATGGCGTTGGCGATGTTCTGCAGGATCGTCGTCTTACCAGCCTTCGGCGGGGAGACGATGAGCGCGCGCTGGCCCTTACCAATCGGCATGATGAGGTCGATGACGCGAGTGGTGAGGATCTTCGGGTCCGTCTCCAAGCGCAGGCGCTGGTTCGGGTACAGCGGGGTGAGCTTGGCGAAGTCCGGGCGCTCCTTCGCGGTGGACGGATCCAAGCCGTTGACGGTGTCGACCTCCACCAGCTGGTTGTACTTGCGGCGGTTGCGGCCGTTGCCGTGGGTGTGGGTCGGGCCGGAAACTTTGACCTTGCCGGTCAGGGCGTCGCCTGAGCGCAGGCCAAGGCGGCGCACGAGGTTGTTGTTGACAAAGACATCGGAGCTCGCCGCGCGGTAGCCGGTGGTGCGCAGGAAGGCCACGTTGTTGTCCACGACCTCGAGGATGCCGCCGACTACCTGCACTTCATCGCCCTCGCGGATCTGCAGGTCATTGCCACCGTTGCCGCCGCCATCGCGGTCACGCCCGCGGCGGTTGCGACGGTTACGGCGGTTGCGGCGGCCTCCGCCGCCGTTGTTGTCATCATCGTTGCGGTGGTTATCGCGGCGGTTGTTGTTCTGGCCACCGCCGTTATTGCCGCCGTTATGACCGTTGCCACCGTTGCCGTGGTCACCGTTGTCGGAGTTCTTTCCGCCACGGGACTGGCTGTCCTCGGACTTGCCGTCGTTGTCCTCTGCGCCATTGTCATTCCCGTTGCCCTTGGACTCTCCGCGGGCCTCGCGCTCCTGACGGCGCGCACGGTTGCGGCGAGCACGGCGGGCCTGGGAGCGGGACTCGTAGCGCTGCTCGTCGTGGCCGTCCTTGTGCTCGGACTCCTGAGCACCGTCCTCACCCTTCTGGGAGTTCTCGGATTCCTGCTGTGGCTGGTCCTGTTTCTTCTTGTCCTGCTCCGGCTGCTCGGAGGCCTGGTCAGCAGCACCGGCGGGGCGCGAGGCCTTGCGGGCAGCGCGACGCGGCTGTGCGTCCTTAGCCTCGCCCTCGGCAGCAGCCTTTGCGCCGCGTGCCGGAACCTGGCCGGTGGTCAGTGCAGTGATGAGGTCCCCCTTGCGCAGTCCAGAAACGCCGCGAAGTCCGCGCTCCGCAGCCAGCTTGCGCAATTCCGGCAGCTTCAGGGATGCGAGATCCTGTGCTGCGGTCTTGTCCGTATCGCTCACGGATATCCTTTCGTCGCTTCACCAACGCGCGCTGTCTTATCTGCCGCACCTGCACTGTGTGTGGTGCTGTTCCAAGCGGGCGTTGGAAGCCAGTGTGTAATTGAGATGGTCCACCGCCACCAGCGAGTTCACGCGACCGCGATCCCCGTGGGCGGTGGTTTTCTTTGGCTCTCCCCCCTCTCCGGCCCTGCGGTACGGAACATGAAGAACTCCTTGCAGAACTCCTGAAAAGTTCTCAAGGAAGCGGCCGCGGGTCAATCGCGGGGAGATATTTTAAGAAGGCGACTGCGAGCGTGTCTCTCCCCTCTCACCGTCGCGCACACCGTTGGACTGCCATGAGTTTTCACCACAGGTGTGTGCGCCGTAGAGGGAGCTCGGAGGTGCGGGGAAGGCCTTCCCCGCCAGTCGCCGACAACTATACCGCATCCTTCCACCGCGCTCACACTGACACGGCTAAAGTAGTGCGCATGCTCTCCACAATGCAGGATATCCCGCTGTCCCTCACTCGCATCCTGGAGTACGGTTCCACTGTCCACGGCCAAACCCAGGTGGTTACGTGGCACAGCGCCAATCCCGGCAATGAACGCGAAAAAACCACCTTCGCCGATATCGGCGCGCGCGCCGCTGCCTTCGCCCACGCCCTGCATGACACGCTCGGCATCACTGGCGATGAACGTGTGGGCTCCCTAATGTGGAACTGCGCCGAACACCTCGAAGTGCTTTTTGGCACCGCTTGCAAGGGGGCAGTATTTACCCCGCTCAACAAGCAGCTCATGAATGATCAGATCCGGCACATCATCAACCACGCTGAGGTCCGCGTCATCGTCGCGGATTGTCGCCTCGCCGAGCAACTGGCCCAGGTTCTAGAAGGCGTGGACTGTGTGCGTGCGGTGGTATTCACGGGTGTCGACAAGCCCAGCACCGCTCTGCCGGGCAACGTCGAGATTTATAGCTATGAGCAACTGCTGGATGGGCGCTCCACCGTGTATGACTGGCCGGTTCTGGATGAGCACACCGCCGCCGCACTGTGCTACTCCACCGGCACCACCGGTGCGCCCAAGGGCGTGCTCTACTCCCACCGCGCCCTGTACTTGGAAGGTATGCAGCTGCGCTCCTCCGATTCCTTGTGCGTGACCCACGGGGAGACATTTTTGTGCTGCATCCCCATCTACCACGTGCTGAGCTGGGGAGTTCCCTTCGCGGCGTGGATGACGGGCACGCCGCTGGTGCTTCCCGACGCCGACGTCTCCCCCGCCACCCTGGCCAAGGTCATCGCCGCCACCTCCCCGCGCGTGGCGCACGGTGTGCCCACCATTTGGATTCAGCTCTTCGTGCACTACCTCAAGAACCCACCGGAGCGCATGACCCTGACGGAGATCTTCGCTGGCGGCTCTCCTGTGCCGCCGCAGCTCATCAAGAGCTGGGAAGAGCGCTACGGCGTGGACGTGGTCCACGTGTGGGGCATGGCGGAAACCACCACGGTGGGCACCGTGGCTCGCCCGCCTTCAGGCGCCTCGGGTGAGGCCCGCTGGGCCTACCGTATTTCCCAAGGGCGCTTCCCTGCCGCCCTGGAATACCGCGTGGTTAACGACGGCCACGTGGTCAACACGACGGACCGCAACGCCGGTGAGATTCAGGTCCGCGGCAACCTGGTTACTGGCGCCTACTACCACTCGCCCGCCTCGGAGGATGGCGGCGCTGCTCACGAGTTCCGCGGGAAAGACGTCGAGGACGCGGCTTCCAAGTTCACGGCGGACGGCTGGCTACGCACCGGCGACGTCGGCTTCGTCACCGAGGATGGCTTCCTTACCGTGGAAGACCGAGCACGCGATGTCATTCGCTCCGGTGGTGAGTGGATTTATTCCGTGCAGTTGGAGAACCTCATCATGGCCAACCCGGTGGTACTCGAATGCGCCGTCATTGGCTACCCCGACAAACAGTGGGTCGAGCGCCCGCTGGCTGTCACCGTGCTCGCCGCAGATATCAGCCCCACGATTGAGACCGCCGAGCGCCTGCGCAACGGTATGCGCTCTGAGCTGCCCTCCTGGATGCTGCCGGAGTACTGGACCTTCGTGAAATCCATCGATAAAACCTCGGTGGGCAAGTTCGATAAGAAGGACCTGCGCGCCCACCTTGCGGAGGGCGAATACAACATCATCCGTCTCAAGGGCCCGGGTGAGGCGCAGCGCCTCGATGCCGAAGAAGGCGACGGGGAAGCTTAGTCCCCTCCTATTCATTTGGCGCGCTTCGATCTAGACTTGCCAGCAATGTCCGCCCAGCCATCCCAGCCTTCGCCACGCACCTCCGTCCCGCTGACTCTGCCATTGCCGCGTGTACGGGGAGCGGGGATGCCGCCCTCGGACCTGCCGGCACCAGGAACCGAGGGCCGCCGTGCACTCGTGGATCGCTACGGCCGCCAGGCCCGCGACCTGCGCGTTTCTCTGACGGATCGCTGCAACCTGCGCTGCACCTACTGCATGCCCGCCGAAGGTTATGAGTGGCTGCCCACCGAACACACGCTCAGCGATGAAGAGACCATCCGGCTGATCCGCCTCGCAGTGGACAAGCTCGGCATCCAGCAGGTGCGCTTCACCGGTGGCGAGCCCCTTCTTCGCGGCTCCTTAGAGAAAATCATCGCCGCCACAAAAGCGCTCACTACCGATGAGGGCCGCTCTCCTACTGTTGCTCTCACCACCAACGGGCTGGGCTTGGATAAACGCCTGCCGGGGCTGCAGCGCGCCGGGCTGGACCGCATCAATATCTCCCTGGACACGCTCGATCCGGAGCTCTATGCCCAGCTCACCCGACGCGACCGCCTGGCAGATGTGCTGACATCCATCGATGCCGCGCTGGCCGCCGACATTGATCCGGTCAAGGTCAATGCTGTCATCATGCCAGGCGTCAACGAATCCGCCATCCTGCCGCTGGCCCGTTTTTGTTTAGAGCGCGGCGCGCAGCTTCGTTTCATTGAGCAGATGCCGCTGGGCCCACGGGAGAAGTGGACGCGTTCCCAGATGGTCACCGCGGAGGACATCTTGGCACGCTTGGCCGAAGACTTCGAGCTCACCCCGGCTAAGAAACCCCGCGGCTCCGCGCCGGCTGCACTGTTGTCCGCGGTCTCGCGCGATGGCTCCCTCCCCACAGGACACATCGGGGTGATCGCCTCCGTGACGCGGCCCTTCTGCGGGGATTGCGATCGCACGCGCCTGACCGCAGACGGCGCGGTGCGCAATTGCCTCTTCGGCAACTCGGAAACCTCCTTGCGCGACCTCATGCGGGCCGGTGCCAGCGATGCGGAGCTCGCCACCGCGTGGGCGGGTGAAATGTGGAGGAAATTACCGGGCCATGGGGTGGATGATGAAGGTTTCCTCCAACCAGATCGCCCGATGTCCGCCATCGGCGGCTAGATTGGGTGCAATGACAAGCACTGGGACTGACTTAAGTATCGAGGAGTATTTCGACCGCCTCCACGCGCTGGTCCGCGCCCTGCCTGCGGAGCATGTCCCACTCTCGCAGGGTCACGTATTGGCTGAGCCCCTCGTCGCCCGCCTGCCCCTGCCAGCGCAAGATAATTCCGCGATGGATGGTTTCCTCATTCCTCAGCCCTCCTCACCCGGCAGCCTCACCGTTCCTTTCACTCTGCCCGTCGTGGGTGATGTGCCTGCCGGCGCGTCTGCCCAGGCCCCGCAGCCCGGCACTGCGCTGCGCATCATGACCGGTGGTGCAGTACCCGCGAGCTTTGATGGTCTGGTCATCCCTGTGGAGGACACCGATATTCCGCCAGGCCCCGGGCCGCTGCCCGAGACCGTTACGGTGCACCGACTTCCCGAGCGCAACCACATCCGGCGGCGCGGCTCCCACATCGAGGCCGGGCACCAACTAGCCGGTGCCGCCACGCTGGTCGACGCCTCCCTCATCGCCGCCGCCATTTCTGCCGGGGTCAGCACCGCCGTGGTCCACCGCATCCCGCGAGTGAGCATTATCGCCACGGGCGAGGAGCTGCGCAACGGCCAGCTCCCGGATTCCAATGGGCCGATGCTCGAAGCACTCATGAGTGCCACCGGGCCCGTTGACATCACTCGCACGGTATGTGGCGATTCACCCGTTGAGCTGCGGCGCTGCTTCGACGCGGCTGCTGCTGATTCCGATCTCATCGTCACCACAGGCGGGGTATCCGCAGGAGCCTTTGACGTGGTTCGCGCGGTCATTGAGGATGTCGTGGAGCGCGGCTCTTATTGGTTCGGGCACGTCAACCAACGCCCCGGCGCGCCACAGGGCCACGCGCTGTGGAACGCCGTTCCCGTGGTGTGTTTGCCGGGCAACCCGGTGGCGGCGTTCGTCTCCGCACACCTTTACCTCACCCCGCTTCTGTGTTCCTTGCGCGGCCTTCCCCGCCCCACCGGAGTTTTAGACCGGCCGCATCTGACGGCCGTCGCCGGGGCCGACTTCCCGGATCCGCACCGCCCGCTGATCCAGCCGTGCTCAATTGCTCTGGGAGGAAGCATTACCGCCTCTCCGCCGCCTGGTCCACGCATGCGCAGCCACCACGTTGCAGCACTGCCGGGCACGCAAGGTTTCGCGCTGCTGACGAGCTCCGTCACCGCAGGGGAGCAACTTACCGTCTACCCCTACTAGATTCAGGGTCTCCCCTTCTACAGCCCCCACCCCTCCGTTGCTGCCAAAGATCGCGCCTCAGAAACGCGAATCGGCCCACTCTTCGTCAGATAGGCTGGGTCTACCCAAGGAAAGGACCCGCTGCAACAATGAAGTTCACTCATCTTAATGAGGCCGGCTCCGCCTACATGGTGGACGTCACCGAAAAACAGCCCACTGTGCGCACCGCCACCGCCCAAGGCGAAGTGGCATGCTCGCCGGAGGTCCTCACCGCACTGCGGGAGGGAGCCGTGCCGAAGGGCGACGTGCTTGCGGTTGCTCGAGCGGCCGGTATTGCGGCGGCGAAGAAGGTCCCGGATCTCCTGCCGCTGGCCCACACCATTGGTGTGCATGGCTGCGCAGTGGACATAGACCTGCGCGAAGACCACGTCTTCATCGAAGCCACCGTGCGCACCGCCGACCGCACCGGCGTAGAAATGGAGGCGCTGACCGCGGTGAACGTCGCCGCCCTAGCGCTCATCGACATGGTAAAAGGCGTTGACCGCTCCGCTTATATCCGGCGCTGCGGCATCACCGCAAAGTCCGGCGGCCGCTCGGGTGATTGGTCCCGCGAGCTGCCCGGCGCGGAAGGATAGAAAACAATGCCAGGTGTCATTGTTTTGGCGGGCGGACGCGGCACACGCATGGGTGGTGTGGACAAGGCAAGTATCACTCTCGCCGGTGAGCGCCTTATCGACCGTCTCCTGCGCCAGTTGCCCTATGATGCGCCGGTGGCGGTTGTCTCGCCCTACCACTTAGGCATGCCCCAGGTATGTGAAAAGCCCCTCTTCGGCGGGCCAGCCGCGGGAATCGCCGCGGGCCACGCCGCGCTGGTTGGTGCCGCAGAGTCCACGACCGCCATCTTTGCCGTCGATGGCCCGGATTCCCCACAGATGCTCCCCGCACTCGAGGTGGCTTTGGCAAGCTCCGGCGCTGATGTCGCGGTGGCCGCGCTCGATGGGCTGCCGCAGCCGCTGTGCGCGCTGTGGCGCACCGAGTCTCTCGCCCGCGCTCTGCACGAGCTCGGCAATCCCCGCAATAGGTCAGTCATGCGCTTATTGGGACTCGCGAAGAACATCACCGAGATCGAAGGCACCGCCGCAGTGCACGATATAGATACCCTGGACGAGCTTCGCGAACGGCGCGAGCGCCGAACTACTCAACGATGATCTGACCGTGCTGGCCCTTCTCTGCGTTCGTCATGAGGTGGTTCACAAAGGAATAGGTGCCCGGCTCGTTGAAGGTCATCTCCACGAATCCGCCCTGGGCGGGCAAGAGGTCCAGCGCCTGGGATCCGGAATCCTTCGCGCCCTTAAGCAGATAGGCGCCTTCCTTGTACACGGTGTCGAATTGCTCGCCCACGACGTGGAAGCTCAATAGCAAATCCGGGCCGAGGTTAACCAGCCAGATACGCACGGTATCGCCCACCTTGGCGCGCAGCGGTGCTAAGCCTTCGTCGTATTGATTGGGATAGTAGTTGAAGGCGGTGAGGTCATAGTCGCCATTGCTGACTCGCTGCGCATCCGCACCTTCAGCTTCCCTGCCCGCGGTGGCGAGGAAAACCTCGCTTGCCGTCATGACGTACTCCGCGTCAACGTCCCCCAGTGCATCCTCACCACGCGGATCGATAATGACTGCTCCTGCCATGCCGTTGGCAATGTGTAGACTCATCGGCATCGTTGAGCAGTGATACATCCAGATGCCTGCCCGGTGCGCGACAAATTCATATGTCAGCGACTCGCCCGGCTGAATCGTCTTCATGTTCTTATCTGGGTTGACTTCACCAGCGTGAAAATCCATCGAGTGCCCCATCGAGCCCTCGTTCTTGATGGTGATACGAAATCGGTCCCCGACCTTGCCGCGCAGGGTTGGTCCGGGTGCCTGCCCGTTGAAGAGCCACCGGGTTTGGCGCACTCCTGGGGCGACCTCAGCCTCCTCTTCTGTCATCACCCAGGTCTCCTCGTGAAGGTCGCCTTCCGCGGGAGCAAGGGAGGCATCGACGGCGTCGAAGCCCTCGCGTGCCGCCATGCGCTCGGCTGCTGAGGGCACCGTCGCCGGGGCACCAGCAGAGCCCGTGCTTGCCGACGCCCCCGCATGCTCATGGTCCCCAGATGCTGGCTCGTCGACGTTGACCATAAACGTCATCCCCTGCATTTTGTGCCCGGCGATCGTGCAATAGCCTTCCACGGAGTCATCGATGATCCCGGCATCCAGCTGCACGGTCTCACCTGGTTCTACCCTTCCGGTTTCCTCACGTCCGATCTTCAAGTCATGGACCTGGTCGCCCGTGTTATGAAAATTCACCACCAGGTGGCTGCCCGCAGCCACGTTAATAGAGGACGGAACAAAGGCCATGCCGTCGACAGAGACATCCACAGTGACGGCATCGGCGGAAGCTACCAGCGCCGGATCTTGTTTCCCCATCCGCGAATTGGTCACTGCCAGTGCAATGACCGCCACCAAGGCAACAATGATGATGAGCCAGGATGCCCACTGCTTCTCAGATTGCTCCTTTTTAACGGGCACGCTTGACATGAACTTCTCCTTGAGATGACGAGACGGCCCACACTAGGGCCGCACAATTGGCGATGAGGCCTAGCCCCATCATGATAAGCCCGGCGAAGGACACGCCAGTAATGCCAATGAGGCTCAGCACGCCGCCAAGGTTGATGAGCGCTACGCGCACGAACCCTGGAAGGTGGCCCCGCGCGGGATGAGCAGCCCCGGCCAGGATGGGCAGCATGTGGTGGAGCACCCCGGTCACGAGCTGCAGGAGGCCGGCGCCGACGAATGTGGGCATCAGGAGTAACGTCACCGCGCGCGGGTAGGCCCCGGCGAGAGTGGCCGCCGCGTCACCGGCACACAGTGCCAGCATCCATACCAGTCCCGCCATCGCGGACACGCTTGCCGTGGTCTTCACGCCACCAAGCGCGCCCGCGAGTACTGGCTGAATGATGAACACAGCGGCGAGGACGGTGAGTAGCTGCGCCATGCCGGCGGCGCGGGTGAGCCCGGAGGCGTCGGCAAGCATAGCCACCCCCAGCCCCACGCAATGCACGGTCAATGCTCGACCACACCGGGCCCGGGCGACCGATGAAATTGGCGTTCGGGTCAACGTGGGCAGCAGCGTGACCACGGTGCCCACAATGGTAAGCAGTGCAAACCCCCACACCATGCCGCGTGAATGCGCCGCCACCAACAGCGAGTAGTTACCCACCCCGTGCGCAGCCAGGATAACCAATAACACAGAGACCACCATGAAGCAGGCCGCGGCCAGATAAAAGGGCACGGTGACTGCAAAAGAGCCAGAAAGAGAGCCTCGAAGCTTAGACCACAACGCCCACAGGTGCCACGTGACTGCGACGATGACGAGTGAGGAGCCAATATCCGCGAGCATTCCCCAGTCGTAGCCGGCGCGATCAACGAGTAGCAGGACCAGACCCACCTGAACTAAGCCCACCCGTGCGCCTACCCCGCGGAAGCCGGTAGCCGGGGTGCGGGTCAGCGCTTCAGTGAAGTGGGTGCTAAATACGAGGATGGCGGTGGTCAGCGCTCCGAGGGTAAACGGATGGATGAGATCCCACCACACGACGGGTGCTCCCAGATAACTCGCCACGGTGATTCCCACGCCCACCGCGATCCACAAGGCCACGAGGCTAAAGGCAATGGTGTGCCAACGCCGGCGCGACGTCAACGAGACATCCCGCACAGATATACCTGACTTAGTTATTTGCACGGATATAATCGTAGTAAATTAAAGACGCGGGCAGCAACGCCAGCTCCCCCTAGAAAATCGAAACGGAAAAGATCAATGAACTTGCCGCTTATCGACGCCTCCAAGGGCCACGACATCCCCACCCTCAACGCCTCCGAAATCCCTCACGCGGTGCGCCACGGCGCCATCCATGGGGCACTCGGCACCCTCAACGTGGGCGAAGCCATGATCCTCATAGCTCCGCACGACCCCCTTCCGCTGCTCAAAGAGGTGGACCAGCGGGAGGAGATTTTCACTCACGAGTATCTTAAGAAAGAACCACAAGACGTCCACATCAAATTCACGCGCACCGAGTAATGCTGCCGTACCCTAACGAAGCATGCGCCTTCTTAGAATTGCTGCCCCCGTCATCGCCGCCGCGCTGACTGTTGCCGGTTGCGCCTCTGATTCCACAGAGCCCTTGCAGGTGTTTGCTGCATCCTCGACAAGAGTGTTGAATGACGAGCTTGCTAGCGCCTCCGGGACTCCCCTGGCCTTCAACAACGGCGGCTCTTCTGCTTTGGTGCAGCAAGTCGATGAGGGAGCGCCCGCAGACCTTCTCCTCACTGCTTCTCGGGAGACCATGGAGAATGCACTCGCTCAGGGCAGCGTGGAGACGCCCGTGGCCTTAGCCAGCAACGTCATGGTTATGGTCGTGCCGAAGGGTAATCCCCAAGGGCTGCGCTCCGCAGCAGACCTTGAGCCCTCGGCACGCCTAGTTCTCTGTGACCCGAGCGTGCCTTGCGGAGCCATTTCCACGCGCATTATGGAGGCCAATGGCTGGGATCTGCACGCCTCCTCCTTGGAGAGCCAAGTCGCTGATGTCCTGGGAAAGGTTGCTTCCGGTGAAGCGGACGCCGGGTGGGTCTATTCCACCGACGCCGCCGCGAGCGAAGATGTCGAGGCCATCCCGCTCGCCCACGCGGAAGACTTCCGCAATGAGATCATGGGCGCTGTGGTGGCTTCTTCATCCCGGCATGAAGAAGCCCAAGAAGTCCTCTCGCTTCTTGAGTCGGATTTTGACAGCACTTGGGAACACTTCGGCTTCACTCCGGTGAACTAGGTGTCGCGCATGATTCTGCGCGAACAGCGCCCACGAGCCCCTTGGCCGGTCATCGCCGCCGGCGCATTGGCAGCTATCTACATTCTCGCCCCAGTCCTCGCCTTGGGAGTGCGGGTGCCCTGGAGGCAACTCTCGGACACGCTGAGCTCGCCGATGACCCAGGATCTTCTCCGCCTCAGCCTGTTCGCGGCGGCGTGGTCTACAGTGTTGTCCACGTTGCTGGGCACCTGCTTGGCGCTGTGGCTGCAGCAGCTACGCCACGCCTCCCACCTGGTGAGACTGGTGGTCTACCTCCCCTTGGCCATGCCTCCCGTCGTGGGCGGCTTGGCTCTTACTGCCCTGCTGGGGCGCCGCGGACTGCTTGGTCCTGTTCTGGAGCAGGCTGGATTGCACGTGTCTTTCGCCTTCCCGGGTGTCGTGGCAGCCCATGTCTTCGTCACGCTTCCCTTCGCGGTGGTGGCGGTGGACTCCGCGCTGCGGCAACTCGATCCTGAGGTCATCGCCAGCGCGCGCGGCATCGGCTTAGGAGCGGGAACCATCCTTCGGCGCATCATTCTCCCAGCCATCCGCCCCGCTGTGTTCACCGGTGGTGCGCTGGCTTTCGCCCGCTCACTGGGTGAATTCGGAACAACTATCACCTTCGCCGGTTCCCTGCCCGGCTCGACCCGAACCATGCCGAGCGGAATCTACCTAGAGCGCGAGGTCAGCGCGGACAATGCCTATGCCCTTTCCGCCGTGCTTATTGGAATAGCCATCCTTGCGCTCACCGCCGCCGGACTGCCCCTGTTGCTGCGGCGTCGCCGCGAGCCGAAGGTGCGCATGCTCAAGCCGATGGATCCTGCGGCACTTCGCACTGCCACCACCCCTGTGGACTCAGCCCACGATCTTTCCGTAACTATCGGCAACGCCACCACCACGTTCCGGGGCGGGCGCATGACCGCGGTGGTCGGGCCCAACGGTGCCGGAAAGACCACGCTTCTGCGTTTCATTAGCGGGCGACTCCAAGGGGCACACACCAACGCCGAACGCGTGATCATGCTTTCTCAAAACCCTGGGCTGCCGCCCACTGCCACCGTGGCTCAAGCGTTGACGATGGTGACCAAAGACCCGCAAAGGACCAAAGAGTTGATCAACGCCGCCGGACTGCAAGAGCTGGGCCATGTATCCGAGCTTTCCGGCGGTCAAGCCGCGCAAGTTGCCCTCCTCCGCGCGCTGGCGGCGCGCCCGGCGGTATTGGTTGCGGATGAGCCCTTTGCCGCCATGGACGTAGAATCCGCCGCGCGTTGGCGCCACTTACTGCGCTTTTCAGCCACTGACCGTACCACCGTCATCGTCACCCACAGCCGCGTGGACCTCGACACGCTGGCGGACGACATCCTGGTGATGGAAGCCGGCAACATCATCTCTCAAGACTCCGCGAAGCGCCTACTGGAACGGCCCCCGTCCCGCTTTATGGCAGAGCTGGCAGGCGTCAATGTGCTTCGCGGCTACCATCAGAATGATGCATTTCAGCCAGCTCGCAACGGCGAGCACTGGGCGGCCTTTCCCCAGTCTGCGCTGCGCTTCGACCCCGCTGGCGCACTGAGCGCGACCATTGTGGCCGATCTGGGCAAAACCACCCTCATCGAGATTGACGGCCAACGAGTCACAGTGGGCGAGCCAGCAGGCAACAATGCTCCCAGCGACGAGGTCTCCGTGGCCCTCGACGCCACCGCCCTCACGGTCTACACCCGTACTTAATCCATGGGATTTTACCCACGTCGTCAAGCAGATCGTGGTGCCACTGAGCACCGCAATGGGAGAAAATCAATGCGCCGGATGTAGAATCCTTCTAGAGTTTTCAAGGAGTCACAGTTCATGTCCGCATTTGCTACGCCTAGCCCCCGCTCCTCCAGCGAGCTGTTTCCTGACACGATGAAGCTCTCCCCGAAGCAGCGCGACGTCCTCTCGGCCTTACAGAAATTCCCGCAAGGAGCACGGGCTGCCGAGATTGCGAAGAAGATGGGCATGCATGTCAACACCGCGCGCGGCCACCTGGATGAGCTCGTTCGCGCTGGCGCGGTGCGAGTAGTTACTGCTCCGGCGAAGGGGCGCGGACGCCCCTCACTGATCTTCCAAGTGCGGGTGCCGGACAACCGTTCAGTGGCGGAGGAATACGTCACGCTGATCAGCGTGCTCATCACAGCGCTGGCGGAAAAAGACCAGCTCAACGATTATTCCTCCGATCAGGCGCGGGAGCTTGGCCGCGAATGGGCCAAAACTGCGGCCACCAGCCATGGTGCTGAGGCACTCGGCTCGCTTTATCGGATGATGCGCGATATGGGCTTTGACCCGGTAACCTCGTCTGATCACTTCAACGAGGAGGGCCGCACTGATGTGGAGCTACACGCTTGCCCATTTGTCAGCGCCGGTGTGGAGCCCTCCCCCTTCGTCTGCGCCATCCACGATGGCTACTTGGAGCAGGCGGCTGCCGATTCCGGTGGGAGGTTAAGCCTGAAGCTGATCCCGAAGTCCGGAAACGGCGTGTGCCGAATCAACGTGGAAAAGGAGGCTAGCTAGCCTAACCGCGCTCGACGGAAACCGGCCCGGCGACCTCCAGCTCCAGCACGCGCAGGTTCTGTCCGCGGGCATCCTCGAGGATCTCTTCCTCGATGGGCTCGGTGTGCAAGACCATGACGGTGGGGCCAGCACCGGACAGGTAGGCGGCATAGCCGCGGTTGCGCAGGCGGTTGACCCACTCCGCGGTCACCGGCAGGACATCAGCGCGATAAGGCTGGTGCAGACGGTCGCGGGTGCCTTCCCACAGCAGGTCCGGATAGGCGGTCAACGCCGCCACGTTCACCGCAGTACGGGAGACGTTGAAGGCGGCATCGGCGTGCGTGACGTGCGAGGGAAGCACGCGGCGCACCGCCTGGGTTGATGCATGGAAGTCCGGGACCAAGGCCGTGGCCTTGATAGTCGGGTGCACGTCTAAGGTGGCGGCGCGGTACTCCGGGAGCGAGCGGCCGTCGACAGGCACGGTGGTCCACGAGACCACGGCGTTTCCTAGCACGGAGGCCGCGGCGTTATCCGGGTGGCCTTCGAAGGCTGAAGACAGCTGAACGACTTGCTCCTCGGAGAGCGGGAAACCAGCCAGGCCATTGCCCGCGGCCACACCGGCTACCGCAGCGGAGGCCGAGGAGCCCAAACCGCGGGACTGCGGGATGTTATTCGTGCATACCACGCGCAGGCCAGATACTTCTACGTCGGCAGCCTTCAGCGCGGAGCGGATGGCCTTGACTACCAAGTGGGAGCCATCGCGAGGAAGCTCATCGGCGCCCTCGCCGAAGATCTCCACTTCCAAACCGGAGCGCGTGACTTCTACCTCTACGGTGTCGTAGAGGCTCAGCGCGATGCCAAGGGTGTCGTAGCCCGGGCCTAAGTTGGCCGAGGAGGCCGGGACCTGGACGGTGACCTTGGTGCCTACTTCGATATCGATACTCATTGTTGTACCTAAGCCCCTTAAACGCCCAGGCGGATGACGGAGTGAACGGCCTTGACCTCATCGAGCTCGCCGAGGGCAGCAACGATATCCTCGAGCACCGCTTCCTTCGCCGCGTGGGTGACCACGATGAGGCGGGCGGTGGCATCGCCGTCTTCCTGGCGCACGGTGCGCAGGGAGACACCGTGGCGGGCAAAGACACCGGAGATGGCGGAGAGCACGCCGGTGCGGTCTTCAACTTCCATGTCGACGTGATAACGAGTTTCCACTTCTCCGAACTCCGCAATAGGTAGGTTGGCATAGGTGTTCTCCCCCGGCGCACGGCCGCCGTGGACGATGTTGCGTGCCGCACCGATGACATCACCCAGCACAGCAGATGCCGTCGGGTTACCGCCGGCACCGTTGCCGTAGAACATCAGGGAACCAGCGGCCTCCGCCTCAACGAAGATGGCGTTATAGGACTGGCTGACCGAAGCCAACGGGTGCTCCTTCGGAACCAACGTCGGGTGCACGCGGGCGTTGACGGATTCCGCACCGGTCTCCTCATCCACGAGGCGCTCACAGATGGCCAGCAACTTGATGGAGTAGCCGGCCTGGTTGGCAGCCGTGATGTCATCGGCGGTGATCTTGGAAATACCCTCGCAGTAGACATCGTTGAAGGTCAGGCGGGTATAGAAGCCCAGGGATGCCAGGATGGCAGCCTTGGAGGCAGCGTCGTGGCCCTCCACGTCAGCGGTGGGATCGGCCTCGGCGTAGCCCAGGCGAGTGGCCTCAGCCAGCGCATCCTCATAGGAGGCACCGGTGGACTCCATGGCGTCCAGGATGAAGTTGGTGGTGCCGTTGACGATTCCGGAGATGCGCTGGATCTTGTCACCGGCCAGGGAGCGGCGCAGCATGCCGACGACCGGGATGGCGGCGGCTACAGCGGCCTCGAAGTAAAGGTCAACGTCGGCGCGGTCGGCAGCTTCAGCGAGCTCATCCGCGTGCGCGGCCACGAGAGCCTTGTTGGCGGTGACCACGGATTTACCGGCGTTGAGGGCGGCGAGGACAAGCTCGCGCGGGAAATCAATGCCGCCGATGACCTCGACGACAAGGTCGATATCATCGCGCAGGACAAGTGCCTTGGCGTCGTCGGTCAGCAGCTCCGCCGGAACGCCCGGGCGCAGCTTGTTCTTGTTGTGCACGGCAACGCCGCGGATCTCCACGGGGCCGCCGATGCGGTGTGCAAAAGCGTCAGCGTTCTCCTGCACGAGGCGGAAAACCTCAGCGCCCACAGTGCCAAATCCAAGCAGCGCGATTCCTACGGGTTCGCCTTCGGGCTTCTTGCTACGGTTCGTCGTCATGGTGTCCCCTTGTTGAAATTGCGAAAGATTCTTACGTGCTAGCCCATCACTATACAGAACGAGCTGTCTATTTCTATACGAAATGGCCGGCACAACGTGCGACCGGCCATGTCTTTGTGAATAAAATGCGGTGAGCTGTGCCAACGCCGCGCTAATCGACGTCCAACGCCAGCAAGTCCTCCACCGTTTCCCGGCGCAGCATAAGTGAGGCTTTGCCGTCACGCACGGATACGACCGCCGGGCGCAGAGCGCCGTTATAGCGCGAGGCCATCATGTACTGATAGGCGCCGGTGGTGGCGAAAGCGAGGAGATCCCCGGTAGTGATATCCGAGGGGAAACGGCGCTCGTTGACCAGAATGTCACCAGACTCGCAGTGGAAGCCCACGATGCGCGAGTCCACCGGCTCGCCCTGGGTGCGGCGGTTGACCACGCGCACGTCATACTCAGAGCCATAGAGCGCCGGCCGGATGTTATCGGACATGCCGCCGTCCACGGAGAGGTAACGGCGCATCGGCAGATCCGCCTTGCCGGTCTCCACGTCCTTGACCGTGCCCACGCGGTATA
Source organism: Corynebacterium sp. HMSC069E04 (assembly GCF_001813175.1). Classification (NCBI taxonomy): domain Bacteria; kingdom Bacillati; phylum Actinomycetota; class Actinomycetes; order Mycobacteriales; family Corynebacteriaceae; genus Corynebacterium; species Corynebacterium sp. HMSC069E04. Next base: position 51,391 of record NZ_KV811655.1, read on the forward strand.
CGGTGACCGCGGAGGCACCCACCAGCGAGCGGCCGGGCTCCACCAGCACGAAGGGCGGCTTGATACCGAGCTCAGTGGCGGTGCGCTCCACGGCGTCGAGCAGGTCCTTAGCCAGCGTGGCGACGTCGAGGGCTTCCTCGTATTCCATGTAGGGAATGCCGAAGCCGCCGCCCAAGTCCAGCTCCTCAAGGGCAACACCGAGCTCGGAGTGAATGCGCTTGTAGAGGCTCAGCACGCGCTCGGCAGCCAGCTTGAAGCCATCGGCATTAAACACCGAGGAGCCCACGTGGCAGTGCAAGCCCACGAGCTTTAGGTTCGCGGATTCCAGCACCGTGCGAGCGACATCGAAGGCGGCGCCGGTGGACAGGGAAATGCCGAACTTTTGATCCTCATGAGCCGTGGCGATGAATTCGTGTGTGTGGGCATCCACGCCGGGCTTGACGCGGATCATCACCGGCTGCACACGGCCGGCGGCCGCAGCAATGCTGTTGAGGCGCGAGAGCTCCTCCGCGTTATCCAAGACCACATGGCCAATCCCCTCGTTTACGCACAACTCAAGGTATTCGTCTTCCTTGTTGTTGCCGTGCGCGGTCATGCGCTCCGGTGGGAAGTCCGCAGCGAGCGCCAGCTTGGCCTCGTTGAGGGAGGCCACGTCAAGGCACAGGCCCTCCTCATCTACCCAGCGGACGATGCGCTTGGTGATGAAAGCCTTGGAGGCATAGTGCACGTGGTCGGGGCCGCCGAAGGCCTGGGCCATGTCCCGGCAGCGTGAGCGGAAATCCTGCTCATCAAAGACATAGAGCGGGGTGCCGTATTCTTCGGCCAGGTCGGTCAGGGAAACGCCGCCGATCGAGACCACACCATCGGAATCACGAGCAGCGTTGCGCGGCCACACGTGGGCCGGAAGAGAATTGAAATCAGTCATCGATACCTTGTCTTATATCTTCTCCGTCTTACATCTTCTCCGGTGCGCTGACCCCAACCATGGTCAGGGCATTGGCCATGACCTGGCGGGTGGCGCTGGCCAGGGCGAGGCGCGCAGAGTGAATCGGCTCGGTCTCTTCACCAGCCTTCGGCAACACCTGGCACTGGTCATAGAAGCGGTGGAACACGGCGGCAAGCTCCTCGGCATAGCGCGCGATGCGGTGCGGTTCGCGCAACGTGGCAGCGGTGGCCACAACTTCCGGGAACTCGCCCAGGGTGCGGATGAGGTCGCCCTCCTTATCGTGGGTGAGGAGGTCGAGGGGGGCATCGGCAAGCTCGGCGGTGTCGAAGCCCAGCTCTGCTGCCTTGCGCAGGATGGAACAAATGCGGGCGTGGCCGTACTGCACGTAGTAGACCGGGTTATCCGCCGACTGCGAAGCCCACAGACCCAGGTCAATGTCCAGGCTGGAATCCACGGAGGAGCGCACCAGGGAGTAGCGCGCGCCGTCGACGCCGATGGCCTCGACGAGGTCATCAAGAGTGATGACGGTGCCGGCACGCTTGGACATCTTGACCGCCTGGCCATCGCGGACCAGGTTGACCATCTGGCCGATGAGGACCTCGACGGCCTCCGGGTCATAGCCCAAAGCCTGAGCGGAAGCGCGCAGGCGGGCAATGTAGCCGTGGTGGTCTGCGCCCAACATGTAGATGGCCAGGTCGTGGCCCCGGTCAAACTTATCAGCCACGTAGGCGATATCGCCGGCGATGTAGGCGGCGTTGCCATCGGACTTGATGACCACGCGGTCCTTATCATCGCCGTACTCGGTGGACTTCAGCCACCATGCGCCCTCAGCTTCGTAGAGCTTGCCGTTGTCCTTGAGCTTTTGGATGGCCTTCTCCACGGCACCGGACTCGAAGAGGGAGTTCTCGTGGAAGTAGACATCGAAGTCCACGCCGAACTCGTGGAGGGACTCCTTAATCTGGGCGAACATCATCTCCACGCCCGCGGAGCGGAAGGCTTCCTGGACCTCGGCATCGCTGCCGTCGAGGGCGTCCGGGTTCTGCTCCAGCACACCCTGAGCGATCTCCTTGATGTAATCGCCGCCGTAACCGTCCTCCGGGGTCGGCTCGCCCTTGGCGGCAGCCACGAGGGAACGAGCGAAGCGGTCGATCTGGCCGCCGTGATCGTTGAAGTAGTACTCGCGGGTCACCTCCGCGCCGGAGGCTTCGAGCACGCGGCCCAGCGAATCACCCACGGCAGCCCAGCGGGTTCCGCCCAGGTGGATCGGGCCAGTCGGGTTCGCGGAGACGAACTCCAGGTTAATCTTCTTGCCCTGGTAGGTGGTGTTGCTGCCGAAGTCTGCACCGGCATTGAGCACCTGGGCCACGATGGCGCCCTGCGCTGCGGCAGCGAGGCGAATGTTAAGGAATCCCGGGCCCGCGATGGAGGCCTCATCGATGGCGTCGTTGCCGGCGAGGGCCTCCGCCAACCACTGCGCCAGCTCGCGGGGCTGGGCACCAGCCTTCTTGGCTACCTGGAGTGCCAGGTTGGTGGCATAGTCACCGTGCTCCGGGTTGCGCGGGCGCTCCACGGTGACAGTCTCTGGCAGGACGGAGGCGTCCAGTTCATGCTCGGTGAGCACGGCAGCGGCAGTGTTCTTGATCAGGACGGAAAGATCTTCAGGATTCATAGGGCCAAAGTCTATCGTCTCCGCCGCTGGGAGGCGCTATCAGGTCGCAGAGGTTAGCAAGGTCACTCACCCCCATCAGGTGAACAATGCGGCACAGCGAAGCACCAAGTTCTACCCTAAAGGCGTTATCTGAATCGATCCAACCTTCCGCCTTCTCGCTTGGCCGACACATGCGGTGCCGCATCCTGGGGACCTCCACAAAGACGCCAGCGGGAGCCAACTGGAATTGAGTTTTATGTCAACCTTCAACATCACCACCGACGCCATCGCTGGCAACATCGGGCTCACCGCGCTGGTGTCCACGTTGCCGCTCATCGCGTTCTTCATCATGCTCCTAGGGCTCAAGGCCCGCGCTCACACCTCGGGTGCGGTAGCGCTTCTCGTCGCGGTTCTCATCGCCATTTTTGGCATGGGCATGCCAACCGGCATGGCTTTGTCCTCCGCGGTGCGCGGCGGGCTCTTCGGCCTCTTCCCCATCGTCTGGGTGATCATTACTGCCATCTGGTTCTACGAGGTCACCGTGGCCTCTGGCCGCTTCAATGACCTGCGCAAGACCTTTGACCTCTTGGGCGATGGCGATATTCGCATCCAGGCCATTCTCATCGCTTTCTGCTTCGGTGGCCTCTTGGAGGCGCTCGCCGGCTTCGGCGCTCCGGTAGCAATTACGGCCACCATGATCCTGGCGCTGGGCGTCAAACCCCTCAAGGCAGCCACCACCGTGCTCATCGCCAACACCGCACCCGTGGCCTTCGGCGCGGTAGGCATCCCGGTGACCACCGCAGGCTCCGTGGGCGGCCGTACCGCCGAACAGACCGCTGATATCGCCGGACTGATTTCGCTGCAGGTCCTGCTCATCGCCGCCGTCGTGCCTTTCTTTATCCTCTTCATCCTTGACGGCATGCGGGGTGTTAAAGAAGCAGGTCCCGCCGCCGCTGTCATCGGCATCTCCTTCGCCATTGCTCAGTGGGCCGCGGCCACCTTCTTTGCCTACCAGCTCACCAACGTCGTGGCTTGCATTGTCTCCCTCGGCGCTGGCTTCCTCTTCCTGCGTGTGTGGAAGCCCAAGGGTGTGGACAGCCTGCGTGAGCGCATGGAGTTGCCCGCCCAAGAGGAGGTCACGGACCTCAACGGCAGCCGCATCTGGATGGCACTGCTGCCCTATGCCGTGGTCACCGCTGTCTTCGCCATCGCCACCGCGTGGCCGTCCATCTTCGGCTTCCTGCAGCTCAACGTTGCCTGGCCGCTTCTCGAAGGCACCGTCTTCGACGCCGAAGGCCACGCCATGGATACCGCGTTTAAGTTCAACGTGTTGGGCAACCCGGGCACCCTGCTGTTGATTTCCGGCATCATCGTGGCTGTTATCTACATGTCCTTCAACGAGAACGGCCGCTACACGCTGGAGGCATCGGCACCGCTAGCTAAGTTTGGCGAGGTTATCTCCCGCATGAAGTTCTCTGCGCTGACCATCATCCTGGTCCTGGCGCTGGCCTACACTATGAACTACTCCGGCCAGACCATCTCCATCGGCCAGTTCGTGGCTTCTGTCGGAGGTATCTTCGCGCTCTTCTCCCCCGTCTTGGGTTGGATTGGTACCGCGGTTACCGGTTCGGATACCTCCGCTAACGCACTCTTTGCCAACCTCCAGGTCACCGCTGCTGAGCGCATCGGCGTTAACCCGGACCTCATGCTGGCTGCCAATACCTCGGGTGGCGTTGTGGGCAAGATGATCTCCCCGCAGTCGCTGGCCATTGCAGCCACTGCGGTTCAAATGGAGGGCGAGGAATCCCGCATCTTCAAGGCCGTTGTGGGCTACTCCGTGGCCTTCCTTGCCGTCGTGTGCATCATCGTTTTTCTCATGACCAACGTGCTGGGCTTCCTGGTTCCTTAAGTTCTCAGTCCTCAGCACCAACTACCCCCAGAATCGGGCACTTCACTCGCCACATCTGGGGGTTTTCGCTTGCCCGCTTTTTGTGACCGCTTCATCTCTGCACGTAAGGAATTTCACAACATTAATGTTGCGATAAAACGCCAGGTAGGAGGGCTAATTCCGCCTCGATAATGTGAGTTTTGGGCGGTAGGCTCATAGATACAAACTCGAAAAATGCCCACTGCGGCTGTCCTGGTAGCGCGCATCCGAGTACACCATCGCTGTGCCAAGCACAGGACAAGCTACAGAGAGGCAGACTAAGGAGCACACGCGAATGCGAATAGCATTGTTTTCCACCTGCATCGGTGATTCACTCTTCCCCGATGCTCATAAGGCCACGGCCCTCATTCTCTCTCGCTTGGGCTATGACGTCGTCTTCCCAGAGGAGCAGACCTGCTGCGGCCAGATGCACATCAACACCGGCTACCAGGAGCAGACCCTGGGCATGATCCGCACTTATGCGGACGCCTTTGCGGATCCCTCCATCGACTACGTGGTCTCCGCCTCCGGCTCCTGCGTGGGCGCCGTGCGTGAGCAGCACGAGATGATCGCTGATCGTTTCGGCACTTCCGCCGATGTGGACGGCGCCAAGAAGGCAGCCGGCAAGACCCTGGATCTGCCGGAGTTTCTGGTCGACGTCGCCGGGGTCACCAACGTCGGCGCTTTCTTCCCGCACCGCGTGACCTACCACCCTTCCTGCCACGGCCTGCGCTTCCTCAAGTTGGGTGACCGCCCCTACCAACTGCTGAAGGAGGTCGAGGGAATCGACCTCGCCCCGCTGCCTAATGCAGAAGAATGCTGCGGTTTCGGCGGCACCTTCGCCCTCAAGAACGCGGAGGTCTCCGCAGCGATGGTCGGTGATAAGACCCGCCACATCCGCGAAACCGAGGCCGAGTACGTCACCGGCGGTGACTCCTCCTGCCTGATGAATATCGGTGGTGCTCTGGCTCGCCAGCGCTCCGGTGTTCGCGCTATCCACTTGGCGGAAATCCTCGCCTCCACCAAGGAACACCCGTGGACTCCTACCTCTGCGGCCTACTCCAAGGAGAAGATGCTCTAATGACTTCCTTCCTCGACACCACTCCTCCGCGTGCTCCTGAAGGCTACGGCAACCTGCGCGGCTCGAAGGCCTTCGTGCCGCTGGCTCACGTGGGTCTTAACAACGCCACCCAGCGCCGCAACCTGCACCACGCCACCACCACGATTCGTGATAAGCGCCAGCACGCCGTTGACGAGACCCCGGACTGGGAGCAGCTTCGCGACGCCGGCTCCGCACTCAAGGATGACGTCGCCGTACGCATGAGCGAATTGCTGCTCCAATTCGAAGAGCAGGTGACCAAGCGCGGAGGCATCGTCCACTGGGCACGCGACGCCAAGGAAGCCAACGAGATTATCGAGGGCCTTATCCGCGAAACCGGTGAGACCGACGTGGTCAAGATCAAGTCCATGGCCACCCAAGAAATCGCACTCAACGAACACCTGGAAGAAGCCGGCATCCACGCCCAAGAGACTGACCTGGCGGAGCTCATCGTCCAGCTGGGTGAGGACAAGCCTTCCCACATTCTGGTCCCGGCTATCCACCGCAACCGCGCGGAGATTCGCGATATCTTCGTCAACAAGATGCCAAATACCGATGACTCGCTCAAGGCCGAGCCGGCGGAATTGGCTGAAGCATCCCGTCAGTTCCTGCGCGAGCAGTTCATGAAGGCCAAGGTGGCCATCTCCGGCGCTAACTTCGGTGTGGCAGAAACCGGCACCATCAACATCGTGGAGTCTGAGGGCAATGGCCGCATGTGCCTGACCCTGCCGGAGACCCTCATTACCGTGATGGGTATTGAGAAGCTGGTCCCGACTTTCCAGGACCTCGAGGTCTTCCTCCAGCTTCTGCCGCGCTCCTCCACTGCAGAGCGCATGAACCCATACACCTCCATGTGGTCTGGCGTGACCGAAGGTGACGGCCCGCAGAACTTCCACATCGTGCTGCTGGACAACGGCCGCACCGCTGCTCTGTCCTCCCCCAAGGGCCACGAGGCGCTCAAGTGCATCCGCTGCTCTGCCTGCCTGAACGTCTGCCCGGTCTACGAGCGCGCCGGCGGCCACGCCTATGGCTCCGTCTACCCGGGCCCGATTGGTATCTCCCTGACGCCACAGCTGACTGGCATGAAGGACCACAACGATCCGTCGGCAAGCTTGCCCTATGCCTGCTCCCTGTGCGGCCGTTGCGACGAGGTATGCCCGGTGCGCATCCCGCTCTCCCAGGTCATTCTGGAAAACCGCTACCAGAAGGTCACCCACGCCACCCCGCCGGTCGAAGAGAAGCTCTTCCAGGTAGTTGAGCTTGTGTGGAAGAACCCGAAGATCTGGAACCAGATAACCCACATGGTGGCGCTCGGCCGTGTCCTCGGTGGTTTCAACGGGGTCATCGACAAGCTACCGCTGTTTATGTCTGGTTGGTCCGAGGTACGCGATACCGCCGTTCCGCCGAAGAAGTCCTTCCGCCAATGGTTCGACACTGACGAAGCTCAAGAACTCCTCGCCCAAGCCAAGAAGGAGGGCATCAAGTGACCACCGCCAAAGAGGAAATCCTCAACCGCATTTCCGCCGCCCAGAAGCAGGCCGGCCTGCCGGACCACGTAGACATTCCGCGCGAGTACCAGAAGGAAGGCACGCTCAACGAGGATGAGCTGCGTGAGATGCTGGTGGACCGCCTCGAAGACTACAAGGCTGACGTGCACGTCACCGATGAGTCTGGGTTGAATTCCACCCTCGTGGGCATCCTGAAGGAGCGCGGCTGCTCAACCGTCATCTACGCCCCCGGCATGGACGCTGGGCTTCTCGACGGCTTCGAAGGCACCGCCACCCCGGACGACAACGCCAAGGACCCGCGCGAGCTTGACGCTGTCGATGCCGTGGTGACCGAATCCCACGTCACCTCCGCGCAGACCGGCACCATTGTGCTTGAGTCCAATGAGACCTGTGGCCGCCGCGCGCTGACCCTGGTACCGGACCGTCACGTGTGCATCGTGCGCAAGGACCAGATCGTCTACGGTGTGCCGGAGATGGTCTCCCGTATGAACCCGGAGCGCCCAGCAACGTGGATCTCTGGCCCTTCTGCAACCTCGGATATTGAGCTCTCCCGCGTGGAAGGTGTCCACGGCCCGCGCGATCTCATTGTGGTGATTGTTAAGTAATGTGACGTTCGGGGGCACCCGCCCCTTCCGAATACTCGGCTCACATCACCCCCGGCGCATAGGATAAGGCCCGTACCAATTAACGATTTGAGGAGCCTTATTCTATGCGTCTTTCTCGTGTTTTAGGCTCGGTGCTGGGGCCCGTGGCTATCGCTGCTGGTCTGGTTGCCGCGCCCGCTGTCGCTCACGCAGACCAACCCACCATCAATTGGGGCCCATGCCCGGAGGGGGTCACCGAGGAGCGCGCCGAGTGTGGCCACGTAACCGTTCCGACCTATCACGATGCCCCGGAGAAAGGCACCATCGATGTCGGCCTCATCCGTCTCAAGGCCACGGGCAACCGCCAGGGCGCCCTATTCACCAACCCTGGCGGTCCGGGCGGTGACGCATACAGCTGGGCTAACTTTGCGGCGTGGCCTGAAGAAATCAAACAGGGCTACGACATCATTGGCGTCCAGCCCCGAGGTTTGCGCGAATCCGGAGAAGTGAACTGCTCGTCCAGCGAAGTACGCGGAAACCCGCTAGCGCAGCTGACACAGATCGGCGCGATTACCCGCGATGACTGTGAGAAGAACACCCCGGGCTACACCGACTCCCTAACCACGGAGAACACCGCTAAGGACTGGGAGGTTGTTCGCCAGGCGCTCGGTGAGGAGAGAATCAACATCGCCGGTCTTTCCTACGGCACTTTCCTAGGCTCCACCTACGCCACGCTTTACCCGCAGCACACCGACAAGGTCGTGCTGGACTCCGGCATGAATCCGAAGATGGCATGGAACCAGATCTTCGCCTCCCAGCAGGCAGGCTATGAGAATGCCCTCCATGACTTCTTTGCGTACGTGGCCAAGAACGACGCCACCTACCACGCCGGTACCACGCCGCTGAAGGCTTATGAGCGCTGGTCCCAGATCGTGGCCAAGGAAGCAGGCGTGCGCCCGACTGTGCTTCCTCCGAACGCCCAGATTGGTGACCTCCCGCCAGGACTGGAGTTTGCTGGCCAGCCCGGCGCCAATGTCATGACCGCCACGGGAGAGCTGCGTGTACAGGCAGAGCACCTTGCGGGCAAGGTACGCAACCCGCAGGCTGTTCAAGCTGCCTCGCCGACGCTGAGCGCGACCCGTGAGCTCCTTCCCCGCCCCGAGACGTGGGACGCACTGGCCAAGCACATCGGCGGTGTTGAGCCTATGAACTTTGAGGAGCAGGCGGCACAACAGCCTCAACAGGATCCAGAAAAAGCCCAGCAGCAGCTCGTCAATGCAATGAGCATGCAAAACATCATTATGTGCAATGAGAATACCGCGCCGACGGATCCGACTCTCATTCCGGCGTTCCTGTGGTCGAACTACGTGACGATTGACCCGTTCACTCTGTTTAATTCGATGTACGCCTCTGGCGCGGGTTGCGGCGGTCGCGCGCCGGTCAGCACCCCGATTGCCGTCTCCGGTGAGAAGCTGCAGACCAAGCCGCTGCAGCTGCAGGCTACCGGTGACCCGCAGACCCCGTACGCCTTCTACCGCGGTCTTTCGGATCCGATGCAGTCCCGCGTGGTGACCGTCCACGGACCGGGCCACGGCCACTTCGCCATGGGCAACAAGGCCGTCGACCAGATTGTGGTTGACTACCTGCGCACCGGTGAGGTCCACACCGCGGATGCGCCGGGCTTCTTTGACCAGCCCCAGGCTCAGGAACAGCCCGCCTAGCCAGAAAGGCTGCGGGAACAATGAAGGCGCGGCTTACCTAGCCGCGCCTTCCTCCCACCACACCCCCATCGGCGTGAGGCCAATTACTGCGCTTCAGTCTTTATAGGCTAGAATCGCATCGTTGGCATTTCGCCAGCAATGCCCTTGTAGCTCAGCGGATTAGAGCATCGGTTTCCGGTACCGAAGGTCGCAGGTTCGATCCCTGTCAGGGGCACTTTGTGAAGTCTCGAGACATCGTTCCGGTCGG
>NZ_KV811656.1:0-3292 GCF_001813175.1 Corynebacterium sp. HMSC069E04
CGCTACGCACCCCGAAACCGGAAGAGCCCCGAAAGCACCAAGGGCACTTCACAGCTTACATCCCGGGTCACTTCTGGTACAGCGACCTTTTAAGATTTCCTACTGAGCCGCGTACCGCAAGACGCCGAGTTTATAACGCCGCCATGCGGCACCGAGCTTGGCATCGACATGACTTCCCTGGATCTATCCCTTAGCAGCACGACAGACCTCGCAGTTTCCATAGCCGTGCGCCTAGCCCTGTTTACACGGAAAGCTCCGATTTACCGGCCGCGTCACTAGTGTCAATCAAGAGCACTGCACAAAAATCACCCTACCATTCTATGTAGAGTGAAACATGTCAACTTCTTATATCAAGAATCAAAACAGTTCAACACCATTATCGCACTAAGACTGATAGCCATAACCGCCGACTGGTATTCCAACCAAATCGCCCCGCAAAGTAGAGTGCCAGACGTTATTAAGATGGCCAGATTTTAGACCTCGCAGGTAGCTCGAAGAAAATCCGAACTGATTAACCAAAATGCTAATACGCCTTTTCCGATCTATCGTATCGTAATTAAACATCACCGATTCACGGAATCCTTTAGATTTAATTTTTTTAAAACTTAAATAATACTGGGACTCTATAAGTGGCCGACCATTACTCATCACCTTAAAAGACCTGCAGCATTTATTTACGAAATTATCTAACAGCACAAAACTGGAGGCGTCTTGGGAAATCGCCCAGTAATTAACAAAACCATGCCCCTTGCCCTTGTAACGACATCCCGCTGAATCCCTGAGTATTTTATATTTCAACAGATTTACTCGTTCATCAAAACATAGTTTCGAGATTCGCGGGTGTACATCGGGGCCAAAAAATCTATTAAACTGTCGCCATATAAAAGTTTTCCTAGCTTTGACCACAGGCTCCGGCAAACTGACCTGCAAACTCTTTTCAGGAGTACTTCGTAACGACAAGCCTAAAAATCGAAAATCCAAAAGCTGATCAGAATCAAGCATCGTTACAAGTGTCTTTCCACTTGAGTCACGGGAATGTAAATTAAGCCCTTTACATTTGAACAGACACACCAAGCTCCAGTAACATAACTCAATTTTCAAGCGTCGAATTGTCCCCGGAAACAAAATTAAAATGTCATCGACAAAACGAAATACGCGCAATTCCAGCCCAAACCACGTCTGCATCATGTCCGCCCACTGCTTCAAAAAGCTGTCGATGTACCACTGAGCGATGGCAGCGGAATGCGGAAACCCTTGAGGCGCAAAAACGGAAGCACGTTCTTTCACCTTTATACCTTCATTCCATACTTTCGCGTCGCTCAAGCGTCTCATTGCTTCCTCGAGCGAAACGCACTCCTCACAGGGTCCTAGAGGTTCAAACTGCGCCGACACTCTAGACTCTGGAATCTCGTCAAAATAGCCCTTGACATCAAGACGTATAACTGCTCCAAACTGCGGAGGTCGCCTAGCTTCGGGTTGCAAGTAACTAACCAACTCCAGAACGGAGTCACGCGGAGACGCTGGATGAAACATCGGTTCCATGTTGCTTAGGCCCCTGCTTACAGCTCTTGATACTAAATAGTCCCGCGAGGTCAGAGAGTATACTCGTCTCAGGTCCCCATCCTTCTTTGGGAGCACCTTTTCGAACACCGGGCGAGGTCTATACTTCCCAGAATTCAGGTCTCTTTTTAAGCGCTCAAGGTGTTTCGATTCCCCTTTCGCGAATCTCATACCTGGACCTTCAAGATATAGGGAGAGCGATTCGCCATCCGCGCCAGGACTACGAACGGTTCGCTTGTTTCGCACTAACGCCTTTACTTCGGAATCTATAAATCGGTTCCATTGAGTCATTTGGCAATCTTTCGGTAGTGCTTCGGGAGATGGTTCTCCGTGGTGGAGATTAAAACCTGATAATCGCTTACTAGTTTTTTCACTTCGTCCATTGTCAGTCCTGGCTTATCTTTTATCAGCTCAAAGTTTTGAGAAAGATGCTGAATCTCTACATATGCCTTCTTAGCGAGCTCAATTCGCACATCCAAATTAATAAAGTTCACTAGTTGACCAAGGCAAAGTTGCGCTACTGATACCGCTACAGCAACTGTGGCATACAATTCTGGGTCACTCTTTAATGCAAATGGCCAAGCAGAAACAACAGGAGCCACCAATAAAATTATCGCCAGAAAATCCAAAACCACTAATAAAGTTCTGAAACACCTACGTTCTCTACGGAGATCCCGATAAAGCTCTAGCCGACTCAAGTAAGTTTTTTCGCTTCTCTTTTCGTAAACCTCAGCAGCTTGGCGAGGTGAGCTAATCTTCATGCCGTAGATTATAGGCCCAGCAGCGCTCCGCTCACCTAATAAGCGGAGTCCACAAGCTCTCAAAGCATGTGAAATCTGCATCTATCATGAATACACATTCCGCACAAATATGCTTTCCGCACACTGTACGAGTGCCAGAAAAGCCTGAGCCGGCTCCTGACAAAACTACAAAGGAGTGAGTCCTCCTAGCTACTGGGCGAATTATATTTTAACACGCTGGGCTCTGTGCCGATAGAAGGTAGTTTCATAAATTGCACGACAGTAGAAATTTTTGAGGTTGCCCTCGTTTAGTGGCCACCCTATTTGTACGGATCTTGTGTCCGTAGGAGAGGATGTTCATTGTGAGTCGGGCCTGACCCCCGGAAAGTAGACACGTCGGGGGTTAGCTATGCTGCTTGAGTGAGTGTAGCTGATGTGAGTGCTTCGAAGTCATCGGGGGCTAGAAGGTTGCACCAGGAGTGCCGCCTGCGGGTGTTGTAGCGCATGCACCATCGAAAGACTTCTTGGCGACAGCTGATTGGGCTGTCAAAGACTTTCCGATCACGCAGGACTTCACGCTTTAAGGTGGCGTTAAATGACTCTGCCAAGGCATTATCAGCACTCGTTCCCACCGCGCCCATGGATTGGCGAACGCCAAGCTGGGCGCAGTGGTCTTGAAACGCCTGTGAGGTGTACACACTGCCATGATCAGAATGGAAAATTGCCCCTTTAAGACTTCCACGGACTTTCCTGGCATGAGACAAAGCTTCGATAACCAGTGATACCCGCATGTGATCGGCGAGCGCATGGCCAACGGGCTTGCGTGAGTAGACGTCGACGACCGTGGCAAGGTACATGTTCTTGCCGCCCTTACACGGCAGGTACGTAATATCGCCTACGTAAACATGGTTCGGCCTGTCAGCGGTGAATTTACGGCCTACTAGATCTGGCATGACTCGACATCCAGGCTTGCGCCTGGTAGTGACACATCG
>NZ_KV811657.1:0-291 GCF_001813175.1 Corynebacterium sp. HMSC069E04
ATTTCAACCTTGTCGCCAGGCTTACCCTTGCCGTCCTTCCAGTCCGGCTTGTCAGCAGGAGCATCCGGCTGCTCAACCTCAACCTCTACGCGGTCGATCTCCTTGCCGTCCTTGTCCTTGACAACGACAACAACCTTGTCACCAGGCTTAGCGTCCTTATCAACGTCGACAATCAGCTTGCCGTTCTCATCGATCTTAGCCTTACCCGGGCCTTCGGTCTCAACCGTGGTGCCGTCCTCAACCGGACCACCAGTGTTCGGGATTTCAACCTTGTCGCCAGGCTTACCCTTG
>NZ_KV811658.1:0-375 GCF_001813175.1 Corynebacterium sp. HMSC069E04
AACGAACACACAACCAACAAGGCAACCACCGCCACAAAAGCAGCAGAAGACAATGTTGGTGTGAACACACAAAACACAAAAGAACAAAGAAATCACACAAACCACAACCCACCACCAACACACGCACAAAGCACGTATCAGCAGCAAGCACATGGTTTAATGCTCGCGTCCACTATACAGTTCTCACACAACACCCCACACAAACCAACAACCAGAACATTAAGCACTCCGACCATCAAGCTCATGTGGGTTAAACAACCAGGGAACAATGCCCCAGACACCCAACAATGCACCACGTACTTTTTCAAAACAGACACTCAACAAGTGCCGCGCTGGCTAATAAATCATTCTGGTTAAGATGTATCTCCACCCGAT
>NZ_KV811659.1:0-17586 GCF_001813175.1 Corynebacterium sp. HMSC069E04
AGAGTCATCACGTACTGAAGCGCTGTCACGATACCAAGCCCGCAACGTATGGTGAGACACTCCAAGCAGCTCACCGACCTCCGTGTAGGCGCGTTGCAGTGAGCAAGACTCCAGGCGGACCATTTCGATGATCTGATGGACCGCCTTCTCCTTGAACTCGACGGAATACTTTCTAGGCATAGTTCAATCCTTCCTTAGCTGAGGTAGGAACTAAACCCAGGACGCTTCACACCACACCGCAAACAGCCCAGGACCAGCAACTTGGATGAATGCACATCCAGGTCTGCACTTATAGATAGCGGACCTTCATCGCCCGCGAACTAGAATGATTTCCGTATATGCACTTCGTTCTGAGGGGCCGCTGAGGAGAAGTAGATGAGGTTTTCACAATCATCGAGTCTGTTTACGCATGCTTATAATGCGACCTTCCTGAGGGACTTGAAGGCTGTGCCCTTTAGTCGAAAGAACGATAGTCCTTCTCCCTATGGCCTGTGTCGCGTCTTTGAGGCAGAGGAACCAGTGCCTCAGATGCGTGCTATCCGCGACGGGCTAGTCTTTTTCGGTGCGATGGTCTTGATAGCAGCTTTTATCTTCTTCTTCGGTTTACTGCTGAACAGCATGCAGATTCCAGGATTATTGGCGTTTCTCCTTGGCGGGTTGTTGCTTTACTTTCTTTTTCTTGTAGCTCGGCATATCTTCTTCGCTTTGAGGATTAGCAAGGCTTGGAAGAATGGTTGGATAGAGTTCTACCCAGTCCTCCTCGGGAGCTTTTTCCACGAAGAGAAAGGTGCAAAGGCTGGAAAAAAGGGGCATTTTTATGCCACGAAAGCTCTCGTTGTGGCGCCAAGCGGCGAATCGCGCATGCTTGACGTGATCGTAGAGGGAATGAGCCCGGACCGACTGATTGAGGAAGGCGCGGTCATGGCGAGGGATCACCAAGGGATTCGTCTTGACGCCATTCATAATAATGGCTGGACATTCTGGGCCGTTGTCCGCGGGAAGCAACTGGAGAATGGAAGCGTGGAACATGGACTATCCGCTTCCCAGGTGGCTGCTGGCTTAGACCGCGTGAGGCATTGTTGGCCACTGAACGGGTTAGATTTGCCTCTTGAATTCTCGTGAGTCTTGGACGTCAATCGGTGGTTGTGGGCCGTTTCACTTACTAGCCAGTGTATTGCCGGTTTTGTTTCGCTGACCTGTAGACTGGTTCGGTACATACGGACGCGTCAACCGCAGAAAGTGCATAGCTCTAATGTCTGAATCCAACTCCCGCGACCACCGCCGTGGCCGCGAAGGTTCCTCGGAAGGCAACCGTGGGCACAACCGCTCTGGGGGCCGCAAGTTTGAAAAACGTGGTGGCGCATCGGGGCGTCGTGAAGAGCGCCGCAGTGATCGCCGTGATGAGCGCCGCAATGATCGAAAGCGCCATGGTCGTGATAAGAACAAAGCCTCGCATCCGCAGCGTTCGGGCTACCGTGAGGAGCGTATCAACCGCCGCATGACGGATCCGGACCTGCCTTCTGATATCGACATCACTGATCTCGATCCCTCTGTTTTGCAGGACCTCTCTTCGCTTTCGAAGGAAAACTCCGAAGCAGTGGCTAAGCACCTCATCATGGCGGCGACGTGGCTTGATGACGATCCACAGCTGTCACTTCGCCATGCCCGTGCTGCCAAAGACCGTGCAGGCCGTGTTTCGGTTGCTCGTGAGATGAACGGAATCGCTGCGTATCGCGCCGGCGAGTGGAAGGAAGCACTCGCGGAGCTGCGCGCAGCACGCCGCATTTCCGGTGGCCCTGGTTTGATGGCCGTCATGGCTGATTGCGAGCGCGGACTTGGGCGCCCTGAGAAAGCTGTCGAGCTGTGGCGTAGCGAGGAGGCTAAGGAGCTTAGTCCAGAGGATGCCGTCGAATTGGCCATCGTCGCTGCAGGCGCGCGGCTGGATATGGGCCAGGCAGATTCCGCCGTGGTCACGATTCAGCGTGCGCAACCCACGAAGGATGCCACGGGGGTGTCCGCGTGCCGCCTTTCCTATGCCTATGCCAACGCCTTGCTGGAAGCTGGCCGTAAAGACGAGGCACAGGAATGGTTCCAGCACGCGATCGACATTGATGAAGGAGACTGGACCGACGCCGCAGAGCGTCTGGCCGAGTGTAAATAATGAGTATTCTCAAAACCCACGATTCACTGTTGCTGGATCTTGACGGAACTGTGTGGGAGGGCGGACAAGCCCTTCAGTGCGTGGTTGACGTGATCAATTCTTGCGGCGTCCCTGCTGTTTATGTCACGAATAATGCTTCGCGCAGCCCCCAAACCGTAGCCGATATGCTCGAAGAGATCGGTCTTGAGACCGATGCCAATCGCGTTGTTACCTCAGCGCAAGCGGTAGTCAAGATTGCTCGTGAGGATCTGCCCGCTGGCGCCAAGGTTCTCGTCATCGGTGCGGACTCCTTCCGCTCGCTAGCGCGCGATGCCGGTTTCGTCGTTGTTGATAGTGCTGATGACAAGCCTGCTGCTGTACTGCAGGGCATGCATAAATCAGTGGGGTGGGAACAACTCTCTGAAGGCGCGCTCGCTATTAACCAAGGCGCGAAGTACTATGCCTCAAACCTTGATACGTCACTTCCGACGGAGCGCGGAATGGCTGTGGGTAATGGCTCGCTCGTCGCGGCCGTTGTTTCGACCACCGGTGTTGAACCTATTTCTGCAGGCAAACCGGAGCCCGCTATGTTTACGCAGGCGGCCAAGCTGGTGGGGTCGACCAAACCCCTGGCTGTCGGTGACCGTCTAGACACCGATATCGTCGGTGGTAATAACGCAGCCATGGATACCTTCCACGTGCTGACAGGCGTGTCTCGTGAGCTGGCGCTCATTGAAGCAACACCGGAGGAGCGTCCGAATTTCATTGGTGCCGGATTCCACGAGCTTTCCTTGTCGGAAGCGCAAGCGCGTCCGGGCGCCCAGGGCGGGTTTAGAGCACGTTTTGACGGCTATGACATCGTTCTGCAAGGCGGTAACGAGAAGTCTACGTCGGTCGAGGCACTGCGTACCGTTTTGGAAGTAGCCTGGGCAGGCTCTGAGCCTCCGCGCTACATTCAGCCGCGGAGCGAAGCCGCGGAGAGGGTAGTATCCACATGGCAGTAAAACCCCATGACCCACGCGCAGTGTTGGCTCCAGAGACCCTCAATGCGTCCATCACCGAGATTCTCACCGAGCCGACAGAGACTCTTGAGGAAGAGCTAGCCCAGCTGGACCGCGCTCATACCGTGTTGCGCGATGCGCTCCAAGATAATTAGCGCGAATCGCCAAGGAATCTAGGGGAAAGAGGACCTAATCATGCCACCGCAACGTCGCCGCCTTGACGCAGAATTGGTGCGCCGCAAGATTGCGCGCTCACGAGAACAAGCCGTTGAGATGATCAAGGCTGGTCGGGTGACGGTTGGGGGCTTCAAGGCTACGAAACCCGCGACAGTGGTCGAGCCTGAGGTGTCGATTAAGGTCGAAGCCAGCGAGGGTGATGATTGGGCGTCGCGTGGTGCGCACAAGCTCCTCGGTGCGCTTGCGGCTTTCGACGTGGACCTCAAGGGCAAGCGTGTCTTGGACGCGGGGGCGTCCACCGGCGGTTTTACTGATGTCTGTTTGCACCACGGTGCCGCAGAAGTGCTTTCTGTTGACGTGGGCTATGGACAGCTATTGTGGCGCTTGCAGAATGATGAGCGCGTTACTGTGCTTGACCGCACCAATATTCGCAACCTGACTCTTGAACAGACGAATGGGCCTTGCGACGCTATGGTGGGTGACCTTTCGTTCATCTCCCTAAAGCTGGTACTTCCGGCAATCGTAGAATGCATGGCTGGTGGCGCATGGTTATTACCCATGGTCAAGCCTCAGTTTGAAGTAGGAAAGGACCGGATTGGGGCGGGCGGAGTAGTGCGCTCGCCTGAGCTTCGCGCGGAAGTGACTAAGGACGTGGCTGTCTTCGCCCAAGAGCTCGGGTTGAGCGTCAAAGGCGTGGCGGCATCCCCACTACCTGGACCAAGCGGCAATGTTGAATACTTCCTGTGGTTGGTCAAGGATGGCTTGTCCACCCCAGAAGATAAGCTGGATGTACTCATCGACACGGCAATCAAGGAAGGACCCCAGTGAGCAGGACTAGTGCCGCGGAGGGCGCCACTCGCCGCGAAATTCTTCTTGTCCCGCACGCTAGCCGCGAGGACAACCTCGCTGCCACACACCGTGCAGCAGAGCTGCTGCAGGAGGCTGGCATCAAGGTACGTGTCTGCGGAGCGGACACCGTTCTCCCTGGGCTGCAGCACGTGCGGCATACCCCGGCGGCAGCCGAAGGCTGTGAGCTAGTCCTCGTGCTCGGTGGTGATGGCACGTTCTTGCGCGCTGCCGACATGGCACGCGCAGTAGACGTCCCCGTCCTAGGCATCAATCTGGGGCACGTGGGCTTCCTCGCAGAATGGGAAGCGGAGTCCCTAGACCGTGCGCTTGTGCGCGTCATCGAGCAGTCCTATGACGTCGAAGACCGCTTGACCATCGACGTGAGCGTCTTTGATTCGGAAGGCGAGCTGCGGGAGCGTAGTTGGGCGCTCAATGAGGCCTCCATTGAGAACCTCAACCGCTCGGGGGTCCTCGATGCCATCCTCGAGGTAGATGGGCGCCCAGTCTCAGCTTTTGGGTGTGATGGTGTTCTTATCTCCACTCCGACGGGGTCTACGGCCTATGCCTTTTCAGCGGGTGGTCCCGTCTTGTGGCCCTCTCTCGATGCCATCCTGGTGGTTCCGAACAATGCGCATGCACTGTTTACTAAACCACTCGTAGTTTCTCCGGATTCGCAGGTGGCGGTCGAATCGGCCTCGGCTACGACTCCGGCCGTGGTAATCCTCGATGGGTTCCGTGAGATTTCTATGCCGCCGGGTTCGCGCGTGGAAATCGTGCGTGGTGAAAGGCCCGTGCGCTGGGTTCGCTTGGACCAGCAGCCCTTCACCGACCGCCTCGTGTCCAAGCTCCGCCTTCCCGTGGAAGGCTGGCGCGGACCGCGGCATTAACTGCCTTAGCGCGTTTTCAGGAAGGAAGATACCGCACTGTGCTCGTAGATATCAGCATCTCTGACCTCGGCGTTATCGAAAGCTCCGCTGCGGAGCTTTCGCAGGGTCTTACCGTGCTTACCGGTGAAACTGGCGCCGGTAAGACCATGGTTGTGACTGGACTGCGCCTGCTGGCTGGCGGTCGCGCTGATGCATCACGCGTGCGCGATGGGGCCGCGAAGGCGGCTGTGGAAGGTCATTTTTCCTCCGATTCACTGGCTGTGGCGGCGTTGGTCGAGGACGCAGGGGGAGAGCCGGATGAAAACGGTGAGTATATCGCCTCCCGCACGGTGTCTGCGGCGGGACGTTCACGCGCGTACCTGGGTGGGCGTTCGGTACCGGCGGCGACATTGGGGGAATTCGCTTCCCACCTCATCACTGTGCATGGGCAAAATGACCAGCTGCGCTTGCTGTCGGCTGATCAACAGTTGGCCGCCATCGATCGCTTCGAGCCTTCCATCGAGAAGTTCCGTACTGCGTATACCGAGGCTTTTAGGAAGTGGCGCGCATTGGCCAAGGACTACCAGCACCGGATGGAGTCCCGTCGTGAGATGGCCCAAGAGGTGGACCGCTTGCAGTTTGCCATCAAGGAGATTTCTGATCTCGAGCCGGAGCCTGGTGAGGATGCTGAGCTCGTGACCCTGATTAAGCGTTTGCAGGACGTCGATGCTTTGCGTGAAGGCGCAGCTACTGCTCTGAGCGCTGTGGACGGTGGAGAAGGTTTTGGTGATGAGGACACTGCTGTCAACCTTGTCGGCGCAGCTGAATCGGCACTAAATGGGGCGAGCGATGCCGAGCTGACCCGGCTAGGAGAGCGGTTGGGTGAAGTCACCGCGCAGCTGACCGATATCGCTGCCGAGCTCACCACGTATTTAAGCGATCTGCCCGCGGATCCCAACCTCCTTGAGGAATCTCTGCAACGTCAGCAGGAGCTTAAGCTCCTCACGCGCAAGTATGCCGCTGACATCGATGGAGTTTTGGCCTGGCGGGACGCCGCTGAAGCGAAACTTGCGACCTTAGATACCTCCACCGAGGCCCTCGAAGCCTTGAAGAAGGACGTAATGGAGGCCGAAAAGACGATGGTGGCCAAGGCAGAAGCACTCACTGCTGCCCGTACTAAGGCAGCGAAGAAACTGGGCACCCAGGTCTCCGAAGAGATCCACGGCTTGGCCATGCCAAACTCCACCTTGACGGTCGCCGTAAAGAAGGCCAAATATTCCAAAACTGGCGCGGATGAGGTTGAGTTCCAACTCAACGGCAAGCCGCTAGCTTCCGCGGCCTCGGGAGGAGAGCTTTCCCGCGTCATGCTGGCTATGGAGGTGGTCCTGGCCAGTGGCGACGGCACCACGCTGGTCTTCGATGAGGTGGATGCCGGCGTCGGAGGGCGTGCGGCGGTGGAAATTGGGCGTCGCCTAGCACGGCTTTCGACTACCAACCAAGTCATCTGCGTTACCCACCTGCCCCAGGTAGCTGCCTATGCAGATTCGCACCTGCATGTGTCCAAAGAGAAGTTCACGTCAGGCGTGGCGGATTTGACCCCTGAGGAGCGCGTCGAGGAGCTCGCTCGTATGCTCGCTGGTCTCGATGACACCGAGACCGGTCGCGCGCACGCTCAGGAGCTTTTCGATAGAGCTCAAGCAGAAGTGGAGACTTTCCGCGCGCCTTCCACACATTGAGCGCCTAACAGGGGAAACTGTCAGGCATGAGTCTGTTTTCCCGTAACACCGATCTGCCTGGAGAACACGGCGCGCTGCGTGATTGCACCCCGGGTGGCAAGGGCATGAAGAAGTTTAGCGCCGGTGACTTCGCCGTCATCAACGCCGCCAATATTTCCCGCCAAGAGGCCCAGACCCTCGTGGACATGAAGCCGGCCGCCGTTATCAACGTCGCCGAGTTTTCCACTGGTTCTATCCCGAACTATGGCCCGCATATGCTTCTCGACGCCGATGTCACCCTCGTTGAAGGCGTCGGTCAAGACTTCGTGAGTAACTTCAAGGATGGAAAGAAGGCTCGACTTACTGAGGACGGAGCGATTTATTCTGGCGATACCCAGTTGTCCTCCGGAACGGTAGTTACTCGTGACCGGGCGGAGAAGAATTTCGCTTCTGCTCAACAGGAACTCATCGATCACATGGAGGCATATTTCGGCAACTCCATCGAGTTCATTCACTCCGAGGGCCCGCTGCTCATCGACGGCCTAGGCGTACCCGATGCGGGTTCCGACATGGCTGGCCGTAAAGTACTCGTGGTCTCGCCCTCCGAGGAACACCGTAAGAAGCTAACACTTCTGCGTAATTTCATCCGCGAGTATGAACCCATCATCATCGGCGTGGATTCTGCAGCCGATACGTTGGTAGAGCTGGGCTACCAGCCTCACTTCATCGTGGGAAATCCCTCCGAGGTGAGCTCGGAAACCTTGCGCAGCGGCGCCCAGGTCATTCTTCCCGCTGAGCCAGACGGAACCGCTGAAGGGCTCGAGCGCATTCAGGATCTGGGGATCGGGGCGATGACTTTCCCAGCAGCTACGGACTCAGCCACCGACCTTGCCCTTCTGTTAGCGGACTACCACGAGGCCCAGATGATCGTGCAGGTAGGGGGAGCTCTCGACCTCGATGACATCTTCGCCAATGAGCCGAATGCTACGCCGGCAGCCTTGCTGTGCCACATGAAGGCAGGAACGCGCCTCGTGGACGCGGACGCTGTTATTAACCTCTATACTGCGCCGAATTCCGGCGCTATGGGGTGGCTGTGGGCGCTGCTCGGCATTCTCGTGGCGCTTGCTGTGGTTATTCTGATCGTCGGCTTGGGTGGCGATGAATCCTTCCTCCAGAACTTGATCGATACCTGGAATAACTTCGCACTGAGCGTGCAGGGGTGGTTCAAGTGATGATGTCTCCTAAATCCCTCGTCGTTGCCGGGCTCGGTTTCGGCGCAGCACTAGGCATTGCACTTGGCACATTGGTGATTGCCCCCAACATGGATTCTGCCCCTGGCCCCGGCGGTGAATCCACAGATGAGGTGCGGGAAAAGTACAGCGAGCTGGTACTGGACAATAAAATTGCAGAGGCTCAGCTGGACTCTGCGGATTCCGTCATGGGCGAACTCGGCCGTTTCGTAGTCGATGGAACCCTAGTCCAGCGCCCAGTCATGGTGCTGAGCATGCCCGATGCTGATGATGCCGATGTTAAGGCCGTGAAGGATCTGCTGGGCTCGGCGGATTCCACCGATGCCGGAAGCATCAAGCTGACCGATAAATTCCTTGCCCAAGATTCGGCAGACAAGCTCCTGTCCCTCGTCACCTCTACCTTGCCGGCCGGCGCGAAGCTCGACAAAAAGAAAGTCGACGCCGGTACTCATTCCGGCCAAGCTCTCGCCGCGGGCCTGCTGATGGATGCTAAAACCACCCAGCCTCTTGCCAGCGTTGAGGACCGGGCCACCTTGCTGCGTGCCCTGCGCGATGCCGGCTATATCGACTACAAAGACGGGACTATTCTTCCAGCCCAAGCCGTCGTTGTCGTGGGCGGCGGCTTGGTCCCAGGGGATGATGAGGACAGCCCAGCTAAGAAGTACGCTATCGATACCACCGTCAAATTCCTCGAAGGTTTTGATTCCGTAGACACCGCTATGGTCTATGCCGGTCGCGTGCAATCTGCCGGCGATGATGGAGTATTGGATAAGCTGCGTGCCGCCAAGACAGGAATCAGCACTGTGGATTCTATCGATCACCCAGTGTCCCAGATGGCGACAGTCCTGGCGGTGAAGGAACAGCTGGATGGCGGTAAGGGCGTCTACGGTTCTGCGGCGAATGCTGAAGGCGCAGCGCCGGCACTGCCGAAGGACCTCTAGATGTCACACGATTTTCGCACGGTAGGTAGCGAGTTGCTTGTCGACGCCCCCATCATCGCCGTTCGTCGCGATGACGTCATCATGCCAGGGGAGGTCGTAGCGCAACGCGAGATTGTAGAGCACCTAGGCGCTGTCGCCGTTGTGGCCTTGGATGAGAACAACCGGGTCGCCATGGTGCAGCAGTACCGCCATAGCGTCGCCAAGCGCCTGTGGGAGCTACCAGCCGGATTGCTCGACGTCAAGGGTGAAGATGAGCTCAGCGGCGCGCAACGCGAACTCCAGGAGGAGGCCGGGTTAGCCGCCGAGGAATGGGCAGTGTTGACCGATCTGGTGACCTCCCCGGGCTTCTGTGAGGAAGCCGTGCGCGTCTTCTTAGCGCGTGGCCTGTCCCCCGTGGAGAAGCTCGCAGCCGAAGGCGATGAAGAAGCCGACATGGATTTCGCCTGGGTGCCCCTCGCAGAGGCCGTCGAGCGAATCCTCGCGGGGGAGATCGTGAACTCGATTGCGGTGGCGGGAATTCTCGCAGCTTATGCCTGCGTGCAAGAGGGACGCACAGCGCGCTCGGTCGAAGCGCCCTTCGAGCTGCGCCCGCAATCCCTAGCGCAACGGCGCCCCGGACCGGATCTGAAGAAGCTGTGACGCAGTCAAGCCCCGCCGCAGCTGCTGGACAAGCGTGGTTGATGCACCTCATGGTGGAAAAAGGTGCCTCAAAGAATACGGTGAGCAACTACCGCCGAGATATCAATCGCTACGTTGATTGGCTCGCGGAATCCGGCATCACGGATCTGCGCCGGGTGACCCGCGCGCACGTGGAAAACTACCTTGTTTTTCTCCGAGAATCTTTGGCGCAGTCCTCTGCTAGCCGCGCACTGATTGTGGCGCGCGGCTTGCACAAGTTTGCGCTAGCGGAGGGGATGATTGAGGAGAATGTGGCTGCGGAGGTGACCCCGCCCAAGCGGGCGCAAGCGTTGCCAGAGACACTCAGCGTGCACGACGTCGAGGCTCTCCTCAACACTATCCCCACCAATGAATCCGCAACACCCATTGATATTCGGGATCGCGCCCTTTTGGAAATGCTGTATGGAACGGGCGCCCGTATTTCCGAAGTGATTTCGCTGAGTGTGGATGATGTGACGGGTGAGGGACCGACGTCGGTGCGCGATATTCTCCTGCTGAGCGGCAAGGGCGATAAGCAGCGCCTGGTTCCGCTAGGCTCGCATGCGGTGAAAGCGGTGGAGAACTACCTGGTGCGTGCCCGACCGGTTTTGGCAACGGGGGCCTCCCATGCCTTATTCCTCAACACTCGGGGAAGGGCTTTGTCACGGCAAAGCGCCTGGGCCGCGATCAAGACCGCAGCGCAGCGCGCACACTTGAGCACTAAAATTTCTCCGCACACTTTGCGGCATTCCTTTGCTACCCACCTGCTAGAAGGCGGGGCGGATGTACGTACCGTGCAGGAGCTCTTGGGACATTCTTCCGTGACGACAACACAGATCTACACGCACGTGACCGCGGATTCGCTCCGCGAAGTATGGCGCACTGCGCACCCACGTGCCTAAAGGCACCTAGAATCATCACGACGTCTACCAATGAAAAGGATTCTTATGGCTTCAACCGCATCTTTCTCCCGAGCTTATCGCGGGATGGCTCTGGCCTTCGCGATCACCGTAGCCCCGCTGTCCGGTATCGTCGCCGGCCCCGTGAGCGGGAAGGGTGGAATAACTGGGATTGGGTCGGCGGTTGCGCGGGCGCAAGATGCCACCATCCCGGTGCCGGCTGGTCAGACGACAACCGTCTCCTTGCCTGTGCCTGTCGATGTCAACGTGGCCTCCGATGGATGGAATGTGAGCGCTTCTGGTGGTACGGCAACGGTGACCGCGCCGGCAGCTGGAGGACAAATCAGTGTTCCGGTTACCTACCAGGGCGTGACCATGACTATCGTGCTCGTGGCAGATGCTGAGGTAACTGCCGAGGAACTCAATGACGCGGCTGAAAGTGGTGATCCGGACAGCCTCGGAGGGGGACAGCAGAACCCAGGTGGTGCGGATGGTCTCGGGGATAACGGAGATCCACAGGGTGGCACAGGCGGAGATGAAAAAGAAGGCGGAAATGATCCTGCCACCGGCGGCTCGGCACCTGCCACGGATGGCGGTGGAAAAGGCCAAGCGCGTCCTCCGCGCACGGGCCGCGGCTGGGAGGGTGTCGATGATTCCCACGCGGCTTATGTCAACCTGGAATCCACGATCGACGGACAGACAATTACCGCCAAGCTTGGCTTCAAGCAGGCTCTAGATCTGTACAACCGCTTCAAGCATCTCGAGGATGACGGGGTCACGCTGCGCTACCTCAATGCGGAGGGCGAGTTTGTGGAAGGCGTGAAGCGCGAGATTGATAAAGGCTCGCGCACAATGACGTTGACCTATCCAGAAGGTACGGAGCCTGACAATCCTTTCATCATGCAGTTCTTTAATAAGGACACTCAGTCCGCGGAGCTGGTAGTGACGCTTACGGATCCGACTCGTGAGAACGCTGGTGAGGTACCGCCGGAGCAGCAGCTCGATTCTGATGGCGCTAACGAGTCTGACAGCGAGGATCAGAATAGCTCGAAAGTGGGAGCTGGCGCTCTCGCAGCGGGCATTGTGGGCATCGGGATCATCGCTCTCATCGTCGGGTTTATCGTGAAGAGGCGCCGTTCGACATCGAAGGAAGAGCTTTCTTAATCTAGGCTGCAGGGTTTATTCTGTGGTTTGTGCTAGCTATAATCGCGGCGCGGGCACCCAAGGGGTACCCTATAATCACAAGGATGTAAGAATGTAGCGCCGGTCGGGGCTGCAGTGTCGAAGCGGAAAGGCCGCAGAGAGGCCGTAAGGTCAAGGAAGCAGGTGTGACTGTGAGCGACGAGGGACTGTTTGAGGCCTCAGAAGCACAGGTCGGGTTGACCGGCCGCCCACTGCGGGAGCTTCCGGAACCAGAGCCGTTGGAAAAGCATGGTCCCGCGACGATTATCTCCATGTGTAACCAGAAGGGTGGCGTGGGAAAGACCACGTCCACCATTAACATGGGCGCATGTTTGGCGGAGCTCGGGCGTAAAGTCCTCCTCGTTGACTTGGATCCTCAGGGTGCTCTTTCGGCTGGTCTGGGCCTGACTCACGACCAGATCCAGGACACCATCTATGACGTCATGCTTGACAGCGAGGTCTCGGTGCACTCGGCGATTGTGCATACCGGTGTGGCTGGGCTCGACCTTGTTCCAGCCAACATCGACTTGTCCGCCGCGGAGATCCAGATGGTCAACGAGGTAGGCCGCGAGCACACTCTGGCCCGCGCGCTGCGCCCTGTGCGCAAGGACTATGACTTCATCATCATTGACTGTCAGCCCTCCCTGGGCCTGCTGACCGTCAACGCCTTGGCCTGTTCGCAGGGCGTCATCATTCCTATGGAATGTGAGTTCTTCTCCCTGCGTGGTCTCGCCTTGTTGACCGATACTGTGGAGAAGGTGGCTGACCGAATCAATTTTGACCTCGAGATCATGGGCATTCTGGTCACCATGTTTGATCGCCGCACCCGTCACGCGCGCGAGGTCATGGACCGTGTGGTGGAGTACTTCGGTGACAAGGTGTTCGATACGGTGATTACCCGCACCGTGCGTTTCCCTGAGACATCTGTCGCCGGCGAGCCCATTACTACGTGGGCCCCGAGCTCCCAGGCGGCCAAGCAGTACCGCGACCTAGCTAAAGAGGTCATTGAGCGGGCTAACGGCTAGCCGCCTACTATGACCCAACCGGAGATCACCGGCTTTCGCATCGCGCTGGGCAACTTCGAGGGCCCTTTTGATCTGCTGCTCCAGCTGATTCAGGCAAAGAAGCTGGACGTTACGGAAGTGGCGCTGTCTGAAGTTACTGACGAGTTCGTGGCTTATACACGTGCACTGGGAGAAACTGCGGACTTGGATGAGACTACGGAGTTCCTCCTTATCGCCGCCACACTCCTGGACCTGAAGGCGGCGCGTTTGTTACCGCGCGGCGAGGTTGATGACTTGGAGGACCTAGAGCTTTTGGAGACCCGCGATCTTCTTTTCGCGCGTCTGCTTCAGTATAAGGCCTATAAACAAGTCGCCGACCAGTTCGCGCAGTGGCAACGTGCTGCCCAGCGGCGCTATCCGCGGGCGGTGGCCATGGAGGAACGCTTTAGTGATCTCCTCCCGCCGGTGAAGCTTGGGCACACTCCAGCGAGCTTCGCAGAGCTGGCCGCAGGTGTTTTCCGGCCTAAACCGCCGGAGGAGGTCGCGACGGGGCACATCCACCAAGTTGCCGTTTCCGTGCCGGAGCAGGCCGGAAAGATCCTCACTACGCTCAAGCTGCTGGGTACGGGGCAGTGGATGAGCTTCGATGCCTTAACGAGGGACTGTACTGTCTCTATGGAAATCGTCGGCCGCTTCCTGGCGTTGCTGGAGCTATATAAAGCCAAGGCGGTGGATGCTTCCCAGCCGGAATCTTTGGGGCCGCTCGAACTATCGTGGACTGGACTCGACGTAGATCCGGCCGTAGTCGCAGCAGCGAACTGGGATTAAGGTACGCTACCGAGACATGGACGACACGTCATCTCCGGCACCTAGCGAAGCGGCCACCTCCAGCGGACAGGGAGCTTTGCCCCTCATCCCGCAGCTGCGCTCACGCCTCGAGTCGATACTCCTCGTCGTCGACTCGCCTGCAAGCGTGGAAGAGCTGGCCCGCGTGTTGGACGCGGAGCCCACTGTTGTCAGCGATACCTTGCGGGCTGTGGAACGAGAATTGGCCGAGCGTGGTTCCGGAATCGACCTGCGCGAGACACCTGAGGGGTGGCGCTTCTATACGCGTAAAGAGAACGCAGATGCCGTCGAGCAGTTTGTTCTCGATGGCACCCAAACCAAACTCTCCCGCGCCGCCCTGGAAACCTTGGCGGTCATTGCATACCGCCAGCCGGTAACCCGAGCTCAAGTCGCAGGTGTTCGCGGCGTTAACGTTGATGGAGTTGTCCGGACGCTCTTGTTGCGTGGACTTATTCGGGAGATAGAAAGCCCTGAGCCCTCTGTGGGACATGCGCACCAGTATGAAACCACTGAGCTTTTCCTCGAGCTACTCGGCATTGATTCTCTTGAGCGCCTTCCGGATCTTGCTCCGCTGTTGCCAGACATCGAGCAGATCGAGGAGGACTACTCATAAGGGCATACTCTGCGGTAGGATTGCGGCCGGACAGAGGCGTGTTTTCGCGCCCAGCAAATTGAAGAACTATTGAGAGGACACACTCCCGTGACTCCACCCGCTCGCCGCGACGGCACACCGGAAAAGAAAAAGCGTGACAGCGACATGATCGTCTCGAACGCTAAGCCGGCTCGCCACCAGCATGTAAAGAAGAAGGCCACCGCAGATTCCGTCGCCCGAGACCTAGGCGCGGATTGGCTGGTAGGCGCCAACAACAAGAAGAATTCCCAGAATCAGGGCGAACGCCTCCAAAAGGTGTTGGCCAAGGCCGGCGTTGCTTCGCGCCGCCACGCTGAGATCCTGATCGATGAGGGCCGAGTCGAAGTTAACGGCCAGGTCATCATCAAGCAGGGCACCCGTGTGAACCCCAACAAGGACGTCATCCGAGTTGATGGCACCCGCATCAACGTCAACGAAGAGACACAGTACTTCGTGCTCAACAAGCCCCGCGGGATGCAGTCCACCATGTCGGATGACATGGGCCGGCCTTGTGTGGGTGATGTCGTGGCTGACCGCGTCGTGGCAGGTCAACGCCTATTCCACGTCGGGCGTCTCGATGCTGACACCGAGGGCCTACTTTTACTGACTAATGATGGCGAGCTTGCTAACCGCCTCATGCACCCTAAGTACGAGGTTTCTAAGACTTACCTGGCTACCGTGCTGGGGGAGGCCGATAAGAAGTTGGTTCGCCAACTGCGCGAGGGCATCGAATTGGAAGATGGCCTGGCACAGGCAGACTATGTGCAAATCGTGGACAAGAACCAGGGCTATTCGCTGGTGCGTGTCGAATTGCACGAGGGGCGCAAGCACATCGTTCGCCGCATGCTGAAGGAAGCCGGCTACCCAGTTCAGCGCCTCGTGCGCACCAAGCTTCACACAGTACAGCTGGGCGATATGAAGCCTGGCTCCCTGCGTGCTCTTAACTCCAATGAATTGACCAGCCTGTACAAGGCGGTGGGGATGTAATGATTTCAAATATGCCCGATCAAGGCCTCATCTTGGCTGTTGACGGCCCCTCTGGGACCGGTAAGTCCACGACGTGCCGTGCGCTGGCCAAGCGGCTTGAGGCGAAGTATGTCGACACTGGGGCCATGTACCGCGTAGCTACTCTGGCTGTACTGCGCGCAGGGGTGGACCCGGCAGATACTGAAGCGGTGATTGCCGCGACTGCAGACCTTCCCCTTGAGGTCTCCGATGACCCTGCTTCCACCCAGGTTATCTTCGATGGTGAAGACGTTTCCCGCGTTATCCGCGAGGATGAGGTCACCCGCAATGTCTCGGCGGTATCGGCAATCCCGGAAGTACGTCAGAACCTTGTTGAACTGCAACGGAAGCTGGCGGCACAGGCCCACCGCGCGATTGTGGAAGGACGTGACATCGGCACTGTCGTTCTCGCGGATGCCCCCGCGAAGGCGTATATGACGGCCAGTGCCGAGGTCCGCGCGCAGCGCCGCCACGACCAGAACCTCGCCGCCGGCATTGAATCGGATTTTGACACCGTGCTTGCCGACGTCGAACGGCGCGACGCCGCAGATTCCTCCCGCGCCACCTCGCCGTTGCGCCCGGCTGAGGACGCGGTGCTCGTCGATACGTCCGAGATGACCCGTGAGGAAGTCCTCGACGCACTCATCGCCGTCGTGAAAGAATCTGCTGCAAAGGAGGCCTCGAATGACTAATGAACCGCAGAATCCGGACCTGAATCCCGAGCAGCAGCCGGAAGAATTCGAGACGGAGTTTCATTACCCGGTAGGCAAGCTCGAGGAAGAGGTCGTGCGCGATCCGCACGGCGGCTGGGCGCAAAAAGATTTCGATTCCGAGGACTTCGATTATGAGTTTGACGAGTCAGAATTCGATGATTCGGAATTCGGCGAGGCTGATTTCGGTGAGCAAGACGAACCGACCGAAGGTGATGCCCCACTGAGCGAAGAGGAATGGGCAGCACTATCGCATGCCTTCGGAGTAGGCGAGGAGCACACTGAGGAAAACCTCTGCACTGTGGCCGTGGTCGGCCGCCCGAACGTGGGCAAGTCTTCCCTGGTGAACCGATTCCTTGGCCGCCGTGAAGCAGTGGTGGAGGACCATCCTGGTGTGACCCGTGACCGTGTGTCCTACGTGGCGGACTGGAATGGCCAGCGCTTCTTCGTTCAGGACACCGGTGGTTGGGATCCGAATGTCAAGGGCATCCACGCTGCCATCGCCCGCCAAGCAGAGCAGGCTATGGAGACCGCCGATGTCATCGTGTTCGTGGTGGACACCAAGGTGGGCATCACGGAAACCGATGCTGTGATGGCTCGAAAGCTGCAGCGCTCCGAAGTTCCGGTCATTCTCGTCTCGAACAAGTTTGATTCGGAGACGATGTACGCAGATATGGCCGAGTTCTACGCGCTGGGCTTGGGAGATCCGTGGCCGGTATCCGCCCAGCACGGCCGGGGTGGCGCCGACGTCTTGGATGAGATTCTGCGTTTGTTCCCTGAGGAACCGCGCCATTCTTCGATTACTTCTGGGCCCCGCCGCGTAGCGCTGGTGGGCAAGCCAAATGTGGGTAAGTCCTCGCTTCTGAATAAGCTGACGGCGGAGGAGCGCTCCGTCGTGGACAATGCTGCCGGCACGACTGTCGACCCGGTCGACTCCTTGGTGCAGCTGGATCAGCGGCTATGGAAGTTCATCGACACTGCGGGCCTGCGCAAAAAGGTCAAGAATGCGCAGGGGCACGAGTATTACGCTTCGCTGCGCACGCGCGGCGTGATCGACGCGGCCGAGGTGTGCATCATGCTTATCGATGCCTCCCAGGAAGTCTCCGAGCAAGACCAACGCGTTCTCAATATGATTTTGGAAGCCGGTAAGGCTCTGGTTATTGCCTTCAATAAGTGGGACCTTGTGGATGAGGATCGCCGCTACTACTTGGAGCGCGAGATCGATGAGAACCTGCGGCACCTGCCGTGGGTGACCCGCGTGAATATCTCGGCGGAGACCGGCCGCGCCCTGCAGAAGCTGGAACCCGCCATGATCGAGGCTCTCGAGAGCTGGGATCAGCGCGTGTCGACTGGTCAGCTCAACAACTGGATGCGCGAGGCAATCGCCGCCAACCCGCCGCCGATGAACAATAACCGCCTCCCGCGCGTGCTGTTCGCTACCCAGGCATCCACGCAGCCGCCGACCATCGTGTTGTTTACCACCGGCTTCCTGGATGCGGGCTACCGCCGTTACTTGGAGCGCAAGTTCCGCGAGCGCTTCGGATTCCATGGCTCGCCTGTGCGCATCGCGGTGCGCGTGCGCGAGCGCCGTCAACGCCGATGAGATGTCTGGTTAGTTGACTTTCTGATTGCTGTTGGGGCGGTGCGGCTCTCTTAACAGTATGGCCGTTACGCTGGCATTATACCGGCTCTTCCGGTTTCGGGGTGCGTAGC
>NZ_KV811660.1:0-2442 GCF_001813175.1 Corynebacterium sp. HMSC069E04
CCACCGGCCTAAAAGCCCGGCGGAAACACCGATTTCCTTAGCCACATGGGCAATTGGGCGCTCTGACTCGATTACCAGGTTCGCGGCCTCACGCCGGTACTCCGGCGTGTACTTCTTGCGCTGTTGACTCACAATGAACATCCTCTCTTACGGACACAAGATCCGTACAAATAGGGTGTCCACTAAACGAGGGTAACCTCAGGGCCGACTCCTGCGGATAACGTGATGGAACGGCTACTTCAGGCACGCTCATAGTTATTGGCGTAGTGCGGGTGCAGTGTGGGCGTAGATGACGACCACTGCAATCAAGGCGATACAGACGGCGAAGGGTGCCAGCGGGTTCCACCCGTAAAGGGCGGTCGAAGCCAGCGGGGCAATCGCGTACGCCAACCCATTATTAGCGTTGATGATGCCAGCCACTGCGCCTTGCTCATCTGCACTCATCTTCAAGGTTGGGCCAGTGTTGTACCCGGGCATCGCCAGTCCCATACCTACCCCCAGCACGATACACCCGACAACCAGTAAAGCGTGCGAGGAGGTAGGCCAAATGAGCACAGTTGCAACTAGTGTAATGGCCAGACCAGTACGTAAAAGCTTCGCTGCTCCCCACCCTGTCTTTGGAGCAATCACCGCTTGGGCAATGATCATGGTCACGCCCATGATGGTCAGGTAAATCGCGGAAATACCTGCGGTCGCAGTTGCCGACAGGGCGAAGCGGTCTTGGACAGTGAATCCAAAAATCGTAGCAACAGAAGAAAACACAAGAAACATCACCAGACCAGTTGCTAGCCAGGGAGCTACACGCGGATCAGTGAAGCGAATCCGTTGAGGCTTTGCAAAAAGTTGCCCTCGGCTTTGAGGTGCGAAACTCACCAAGAGAACAACCAGACCAATCACCATCACAACGGGCATGACCACCAAGGGCAAGAGCAGGCCACCAGCAGCGGCTAACACACCTCCAGTAACACCTCCAACAATGGAGGCCATCCCTTGAGCCGCTCCAATCATGCCCAGTGCTTTTACCCGCCCGTTCTCGCTGGCAGCATGCGTGACCAGGTGGGCTTGCGCGGTCGGGGCGATCGCTGAAATCCCTCCACCATAGAGCAAACCACGAGTGATCACAACACCAAAAACTAGTCCGACACCGCCAACTACCTGGTTCATCCCCAGGTAGGAGACAATACCGAAGGCGCTCAAAGCGATGATCGCGATCACAAGCCCAGCAGCGAGTACACGTTTAGCGCCGACACGTTGGGAAGCTCGCCCCCAATAAGCACTCAAGCTCGCTAGTACAATCGCTGCCAAAGAGATAGTGGCGCCAATATGCCATTCCCGCAATCCCATCTGTCGTGACAGTGGCGCGATGATCGGATTGAGAATCATTTGCCCCATAAAGGCGAGAAAAACGATTCCCACTACCAGGTTCGCTTGCGCTCCTGGATCAATAGAGCTCTGTGTCGGCTTATTACTACGAGGGTCGGGCATCACTACACTCCATTACTAGAACACTGTTTCACTTAGGGATATTGTAGAATGGTGTTCTAGTAAGGGTCAAGGAATAAGTTAGGGTCACCTTATGAACACTGTGCTAACGGGGCGAAGGGCTGGGCTATCACGCGAGCTGATTGTCAAACAAGCTGTACAGTTAAGCGCGATCAGTGGCGTTGAGGGATGGTCAGTACGGGACATTGCCCGTGAACTGGGCGTGGTTCCCTCAGTGATTTATCATTATTTTCCAAACAAGGAAGCCATTTGTGATGCTGTTGTAGACCGGGTATGTGTCGGGATTGAAGTTCCCGACCCGGACCTTGAATGGAAAGCCTGGTTTCGAGCTATGGCTCACAATCTACGCCCCGCATTGTTAGCATATCCGGGGATTACCGACAGGTTCGCGCGGGGCAAGTTCACCGAACAGTTTTTGCCGATGATCGATGGAGCCTGGGCCAAACTACAAGAAGCTGGGTTTGGTGACAATTCGCCTGTGGCCTACACAATTATCGCGAACTCGATCATCCACACGATCGGAGCGAGAAACCTGCGCGCATCCAATCAAATCCAGCCTCGCCACAACCTGCACGAAATGCTTGTCAGGCTTGAGCCTATGATGGCTCAATCTGTTGGACTGACCAGTATTGTCAACTCTTACCTGGAGCCTCTCTCACACCCTGATGAAGAAGAAGCGATGTCCGAGGAATACTACGACCTCGTCATCGATGTGATCCTAGACGGCATCGAACACACCCTGCTGCCTTAACTCTGACCCACTTCTCAATCATCGTCTTAGTGAGCGCCCGCACAGCTGTGTACTTCAACACAGCGGATGTAGCCCAGTTGATAAGCCGGGTCAGTTCACGTTCACCCCTCGCGTTATCATGGTCACGGAGACGGTTAAGTAGTTCTTCCTGATACGGATTGAAGCGTCCTGGGTTTAGTTCCGCTTCT
>NZ_KV811661.1:0-201 GCF_001813175.1 Corynebacterium sp. HMSC069E04
TGAGGTTACCCTCGTTTAGTGGACACCCTATTTGTACGGATCTTGTGTCCGTAAGAGAGGATGTTCATTGTGAGTCAACAGCGCAAGAAGTACACGCCGGAGTACCGGCGTGAGGCCGCGAACCTGGTAATCGAGTCAGAGCGCCCGATTGCCCATGTGGCTAAAGAGATTGGTGTTTCCGCCGGGCTTTTAGGCCGGTGG
>NZ_KV811662.1:0-233 GCF_001813175.1 Corynebacterium sp. HMSC069E04
GCTAAAGACTGAATTCTACGACCGTAAGCGCTGGACAACCCGTGATGCCGCACGCAAGGCCGTTGCCTACTGGATTGAAGTCGTCTACAACCGTCGGCGCCGGCACTCTGCACTCGGAATGGTCAGCCCCGTCGACTTCGAGAACCACACCGGCGCAATCAACAGCAGAAAAGAAATAGCTGCCTAACCACTAGGTAGCTCCACTACGTGTCCACGATTTGCGGGCAACCCCA
>NZ_KV811663.1:0-1898 GCF_001813175.1 Corynebacterium sp. HMSC069E04
CACACTCACCACTTTCTGTAAACATAAGGCTTAGACCCCGCTAGACACGTGTAAAACAATGCTAGGAACGGCCCTATTTTACAGGAAACATTCTGCCGCACACCGGCGTAACAATAGGGTGTACCCCAGGTGCCCCTACCAGCGGCCGCAGTTGAAGGCTTCACCTACCAAATGGTAAAGTTAGCTATATGCGAACCAGTCAGCGCTCCGAGATCCTGGAAGCTGCCCTCCGCGTCATGAACGCAGCGGAGGGTGGCGACATTACCCTTGACGCAGTGGCCCACGAGGCCGGGCTCACCAAACCGGGATTGCTATATCACTTCCGCAACCGCGACGTACTGCTCGCCGCGATCGTCGACCACGCTGCGGCCAACGTCGAGAACGACATGACTGCCACCCTTGGCAAGCCCCTCGAGAACGCCAACGCCACCGAGCGGCTCCTGAGCTACGTTCACGTCGCCGCCCACGGGGCCGCCAAGCGCGCCGAGTTCATCATCTGGGGCCAAGCGACGTATCGGCCCGAACTCACCGAACCGTGGACTACGCGGATGGGCCGCTGGCTCGAACTCCCGGACGATCTCGACGCCGCCACCCGAGCCAGGCTGACCACCGCCCGACTCGCCGCCGACGGACTCTGGGGCGCCCAGGCCACAGGTGTGTCCACCCTCCACGGCGCGGATCTCGAAGCCGTCGTCTCCAGCATTCGCTCCCTGATCGAAGGAACAACCCCATGAAGCAGTGGTTCCTGCTCGCTGGCGCCATCACTACCGAAGTGGCGGCGACGCTGTCTCTCAAGGCGGCGCTCAATCACCCATCCTGGTACATCGTGGTTGCTGCCGGATACATCGGCACTTTCGTCTTCCTCACCTTCTGCCTGCGCGAAGGAATGCAGATCGGCGTCGCCTATGGCATCTGGGGAGCCAGCGGGGTCGTGCTCGCCGCCGTGCTATCCGCCGCGATTTTCGGTGAACCTCTGACCGCTGTGATGGGTCTTGGAATGGTTGCGATCATCAGCGGTGTCCTCACCGTCGAACTCGGCTCCCAGAAAGCTCAGCAAACCGCAGCCCAGGAAGCAGGAGTCAACTCATGAGATGGATCTTCCTCGCAGGCGCCATCTTGTCCGAAGTCGTCGCGACCATGTCGCTACGAGCCTCCGACGGTGGCCGGGTGAAGAAATGGTTCATCGGCGTCATCGCGGGGTATCTCGTGGCGTTCGTCGCCTTAAGTCTCGCCTTGGCC
The DNA here is from genome assembly GCF_001813175.1 of Corynebacterium sp. HMSC069E04. Taxonomy (NCBI): domain Bacteria; kingdom Bacillati; phylum Actinomycetota; class Actinomycetes; order Mycobacteriales; family Corynebacteriaceae; genus Corynebacterium; species Corynebacterium sp. HMSC069E04. The sequence continues at coordinate 1,240 of NZ_KV811663.1, forward strand.
GACGGCATGGCCCTTGGCGTCGCCTACGGCATCTGGGCAGCATCCGGCGTAGCTCTCACCGCGATCCTCGCCCGGGTCATCTTCCACGAACCCCTCACCCGAACCATGGCCCTCGGCATCCTCCTCATCGCCGTCGGAGTTCTCACCGTTGAACTCGGCGCCAACTTGGCGAACTGACGCATTTCCGCAGGTAAACCAGGCAGATTGGTGTGCTGCACCACGAGGCGCACAGACAAAGGCTCCCCAATGAGCGCCTGTGGGCCTAGCGTTGTGGATGTGATCACCTGTGTCGTCCACTACACCATCGACCCCGACCAGATCGCAGCCTTTGAACAGTTCGCCCGCGCTTGGATGCGGCATGTCGACGAACACGGCGGCACCCACCACGGGTACTACCTACCCGCGGAAGGTGTGAGTGACCGTGCGGAATCCCTGTTCAGCTTCCCCAGCCTGGCTGCCTACGAGCAGTACCGCACCTTGTTCGGCACCCACTCGGACTTCATCGCCGCTGACCGGATTCGAGACGAGTCCGAGTGCGTCCTGCGGTACGAGCGCACCTTCATGCGGCCGCTCCTACCCCAGGGACACTGAAAGGGACTCCGGCAGCACGCTCGGCACAACCCACAACGCCGCAGGTCAGCGCGTACAGATGGGTGTAC
>NZ_KV811664.1:0-30629 GCF_001813175.1 Corynebacterium sp. HMSC069E04
TCAACGCACTCTAAAACCGGAAGGGCCCCTAAACATTGCCAAAAAGAAACAAAGCCCTCCACCTCCCGTGCGGTACACGGTGGGGCGGAGGGCTTTGTACTGCCAGTAAAAGCGTGAACTAGAAAGAGACGTTCTTGATGGCCTGGCCAACGTAGTCCGGGATAACGCCGGAGTACACAGCGTAGTTGTAGGCAGCAACAGCGGAGGAAACAGCAGCAGCGGCAACCATAGCGATGGTGCCACCACGCCAGAGGTCCAGCCACTGCGGAACCTTCGAGGGGTTCTTGGTGGAGCCGAAGGCGTCAGCACCATTACCGGTGATGTTGCCGTCGGTTACGCCGCCCAGCTTGGAGGAAAGGGAGCCGCCGCCCTCAGAAGAGAGTGCGGAAGACATCTCGGAAGAGGTAGCGTCCTTCTGGAGCTCCTCCTGAACCTGCTGCTCGGTCAGGCCGGAGCCCTCAACGGCCTCAGCGGCGGAAGCAACGGTGGTGCCAGCGAAGGCGACGGTGACGGCGGTTGCAGCAGCAACGGCGGCGGTGCGGAATTTACGCATCTTAAGTAAAGCCTTTCAGAAAGTGGGTTAGACGGGGAAGGGGAGAACTACATGCCGTACTTGAGGTAGTTCAGTGCCGGGCCAACCAGACCACCGGCGATGGTGATGATGGTGGCGACGATACCGATGCCGGCCAGGGCCTGTGCCCACTTCGGCTCACCGGAGATAGAAGACTTCTGGCCGAAGATGTTCTGGGCGTTAGCTTCCTTGTCGGCCTCGAGCGCCTTGCCCAGTGCGGAGGAGCCGCCAGCCTTCTGGTTGCCCTGCTGCTCACCAGCAGATGCGGAAGAGTTGGAAGTGGAATCGTTGCTGCTGCCCTCTGCAGCGGAAGCAACGGTGGTGCCGCCGAATGCAACAGCGAGAGCGGTAGCACCGGCAATGGTGGCCTTGCGAATGCGCATAGTGTGAATCCTTTTAAACCTCGTAGGAACTGGAGTAACTATAGGGTGCCCCAAGTCACTTGAGCGATTCTAGCGTAAACATTGACAGGATTCACTGGAACGGCACCACTCTTAGATGTTTACTTGAGGCCGCCAAATCCCCCTGTCGGGCACACCACTGTAGCAATTCACTCAGCAATTATTAAGAGAGTTAGAGTATCTCCACAGTTCATCGGTGCCTAGGCATGCAAAAGCGCCCACCCCCACGATGCGAGGATGGGCGCTAATGAAGTGCGCTGAGTCAGTCAGCGTACCCGCAACTTAATTAGCGGCGGAAAATCGGGTCCAGCACGTGTGCCGGAACGATGTTGTTGTACACAGCGAAGTTGTAGGCAGCGAACAGGGCGCCTGCAATTGCGGTGCCGAGGGCAGCGTAGGTGCCGCCACGCCAGATCTCAGCCCACTGCGGGTTATCCTCGGCGCGCTTCTTGCCGAAGAGGTCCTCGCCGGTGACCTTCCTGTCCTTCTCGGTAGCGGTGCCCCACTTGGAGGACAGGGTCTCGTCGGAGTCGTCTTCCTTGACCTTGTCGTATGCGGAGGACAGGTTGGAAGAGGAGGTGTTCTCGGTCTCGTTGTCCTCTGCAGCGAAGGCAACGGAGGTGCCGGCGAAAGCAACGGAAGCGGCGGTTGCAGCGGCAACGGCAGCGGTGCGGAAGTTACGCATGAAATTTAAACCTTTCGGAAAAAGTGTGTAAGGGAGACGTCTTAGAAGGACGGGCCGTGGACGAAGAAGTTGTACACAACGCCGATGAAGCCAGCTACGGAAGCGATGGCGCTAGCGATGCCCAGGCCGTAGAAAGCCTTGGCCCAAGCCGGCTGGTCGCCGAGAGTGGTGCACTCTTCCTCGGTCTCGTCAGCATCGCAGTTCTCGTGCTTGGAGGAGCCGAAGATGGCGCGGCCGTCAGCCGCAGTGCCCTTGTTGTCGTTCTCATTAACGTAGAACCAGTCACCAATCTTGGAGGACAGGGAAGCCTCGGAGTTGGTGTTGTCCTCAGCGGAGGAGGAGCCGTTGTCGGTGGAAGCGGAAGAGTTGGTGTTCTCCTGAGCGGAGCCGTTGGCGTCCTCAGCGAAAGCGACGGTGGAGCCGCCGAAAGCAACAGCGAGAGCAGTAGCGCCGGCGATGGCTGCATTGCGGATACGCATATCAAAAGTCCTTAGAGTCGTACGTGCAAAGCCTCCAGAGTAGGAGGCTTTGATTTACAGGGATAGGGATTATTTTGGTATCCCCAAAACACACTGAGCCGGTAGAGAGTATCGGCTCGTTCCGGTGTCTGTAATTAACCTAGCCAACGGTCAGGCAAAATGCACGTCAGTTTGAGTCTTCTTTTAAGCCCTCACGGCTATCACCCCCAAAATGGGTGAAATTCTGAAAGGGTGCTGACAGATGTTGTTGGTGTTAAAAAGTGCTTGTAGTGCGGTTCAGGGCTTTTGGTGAAATTAGTTTAATCGCAATGTGAAAAAGATCACTCAATCCGATGTAACTTTCACTCCTGCCACTCTAGTCCCAAAACTGCGTTTTCCACTACTTCTGGCAGTGCCGGGTGGATCCAGTATTGCGAGCGAGCGAACTCGCGTATATCAGGGTCGTAGACCATGGCAGTGATCAACTGCTGTATAAGAGTGGACGCTTGTGGGCCCATGATGTGGGCGCCGAGGAGCTTGCCGGTGGCACGATCGGCCACGAGCTTGCAGATGCCTGTTGAGTCTTCCATAGCCCATCCATAGGCAACGTCGCCAAAGTTCTGCACCTTCACCGTGACGTCATAGCCCTCTTCGCGGGCTTGTGCCTCAGTAAGTCCCACCGTCGCAATTTGCGGGTGGGTGAAAATGGCAGCGGGGATGTGCTCGTGCGGCATGGGACGGAGGTCTTCAGGATGCAACAGATTGTGCTGTACCGCTCGTTGCTCCGCATTGGCTACGTGCTTGAGCATGTAAGGAGAGGAGACATCGCCGAGCGCCCACACGCCCTCGCAGGTCGTGCGACCAAACTCGTCGACCTTGATGCGCCCGTCCTCGTGCATTTCAATACCGCTGGTAGAAAGATCCATCTGATCGCCGTTGGGCTGGCGGCCGGTGGCCACGAGGATGGCTTCCGCCTCCACGACATCACCGTTATCCAAGGTGAGGCGTACACCGTCTGCGGTTTCCTCTAGTGCTGTGGCGGTGCCAATGCGTACGTCGAAACGTTCGCGTGCGATGTCGTTGAACCGGGAGCTTAAGTCTTCGTCAAGGAACCGGAGGAACTTCTCCGAGCGGTTGACCACGGTCACTTCCGTCCCCAGGCCGTCGAAGACGTGGGCAAATTCCATGGCGATGTAGCCGCCACCGACCACGATGAGGCTACGCGGCTGCTTCTCAAGCCGCATGATGTCCTCGTTGGTGTGGACCGGCACGGAAGAGCTGGCATAGGGTTCGGGCAGTACAGGGCGTGAGCCGGTAGCAATAACAATATTGTCACCGGTGATGATGTCATCGCCCGCTTGCAGGGTTTTCGGTCCGATGAACCGAGCATGTTGATCAAAGACTGTAATATTGGGCGTTTCCTCGCCACGGCGGTACTCTTCGCCGCCGCGGGCGATCTGATCGATGCGGTTGTGGAATACGCGCTCGACAATGCCGTCCCAATCCACAGCATCCACGTGGGCGCTGAGCCCAAGACGGGTTGCCTCGCGCGCGGCGAGTGCCACGTCGGCAGCGTAGACGTACATCTTCGTTGGGATGCAGCCCACGTTGAGACAGGTTCCGCCGAAGGTTCCCTTTTCGATGACGGCGATGGATTTATCGTCGAACTCAGGGGAGGGGATTGAATTTCCCGACCCAGTGCCGATGATGACGAGGTCAAAGTGCTGTGCGGAAGTCATGCCGACCATTCTAGAGGCTGCCTAGCCGCAACCCGTGCAGGCCGAAAAGCGCGAGGCGGGCGAGTCTAATCCGTCTCAAGAGGGGCCACGGCGCGCAACCATTCCGCGGCGGTGGAGAATGCTTCCTGCAGCGGCTCGGGGCGGGAAAGAAAGAGATCGTGGCGCCCATTATTTACAACGTGGAGCGTGTAACGGGCGCTGAGCTCCTTGGCCCATCGCTGGCTCTGGCGCACATCGACGACAACATCGGCGGTGTTAGAGGATTCGCTATAAGGCTGATTGAGCTCGGAACGCCCTGAAGTCATGGTCAGCAGAGGGAGTCCCATGTTGATGCGGCCGGAATGGATCGCGTCGAAGCCATGGAAGACCGCTGCTACCCAGCCCAGGTATTTCGGGTGCCCGCCCAGTGGCTTGAGGCGACGGTCGAATTCCCAGTCGCCCTGCTCTTCGGAATGGATAGATTCCCCGTAGGCAGTGAGATCGCCTCCGGGAATCGGGAATTTTGGGGCGATGGCAGCGCCGGCATAGATGACGTGCTTGAGCACCTCATAAGTCTTATCCGCCATTCCCATCATGGCCAACCAGGGGCTGTTGAAGACGACACCGGAGATGCGGGTGAAGTGTTCGCGGTCCTGGCGGCGAAGGCGATCAAGCCAGAGTGCGATGATGGTGCCGGCGGTGGAGTGGCCCATGATGACGACACGCGGGTTGGGGAGGGCGTCGAGAGCCGCGTTGAGGTCGGCATCGTAATACTTCATATCGCTGATGTAATGCCAGGTTTGTCCGTCCCTCCGGGAGCGCCCGCACTTGCGCAAGTCGAGAGCATAAAAGGCATAGCCGAGCTCATAGAAATAGCGCGCTACGTGATCGTGGAAGAAGTAATCCGTCATGCCATGGACCCACACCAAGGCGGGGCGGTCATCGTGGGCATCCGTGTCGGGACAGTAGCGCACGAGCGTCGCGCACACATCGCCCTCGCCATCAGGGTCGGCGCCGAGTTCAAGGGTGGCGGCTTGGAAATCGGGCCCGAGGAGATCTGTTGACCATTCGAGTTCGTCATATGTCATGGAGCTCATGATAGGCCGTACAGTCAGGTGCGTCCGGCGGGGCGGAGCGCTAGCCACAGTTGTCCTGCACCACAAAAGGGGTAGTGGTTTCATATTCGGGCATTTATTTTCCCAGGAATGCCTATTTCTCATTTAGGGGCGTAAAGTGGAATTAATGCTTGACGGACCTCTCGTAGGGGGTCTGTATGCCGGTTTGCTTCCTAGCATCGTCGAGCGCTTTCTCACCGCGCCCTGTGTACCCACATGCGCAGGGCACTTGACCACAACGAATACATCGACTCAAAGAGGTAATAAGTACAGTGTCCTCCGATAAGAAGACAGCACAAGTAGTAGACGAGGTTGAGGTCGCACTCATTGGTGCAGGTATTATGAGCGCCACCCTCGGCGCCATGCTGCGTGAGCTCGAGCCCAGCTGGACGCAGATGGTCTTCGAGCGTTTGGACGGCCCTGCGCTTGAGTCCTCTTCCCCGTGGAACAATGCCGGTACCGGCCACTCCGCGCTGTGCGAGCTGAACTACACCCCAGAAAAGAACGGCCGCATTGATGTTTCCAAGGCTATGAATATCAATGAGAAGTTCCAGGTTTCTCGCCAGTTCTGGTCCCACCAGCTCAACAACGGCATCCTGACGGACCCGAAGGCCTTCATCAACCCGGTTCCGCATGTGTCCTTTGCACAGGGCTCCATCCAGGTGGATTACCTGAAGCGCCGCTTCGACGCGCTGAAGGATAACCACATGTTCCCGAACATGCAGTTCAGCGACGATGACGCCACCTTCCAGGAGAAGCTGCCCCTGATGTCCCAGGGCCGTGACTTCAACTCCCAGAAGGTTGCCATCTCGTGGACCGATGCGGGCACCGACGTCAACTTTGGCGCCCTGGCTAAGCAGTTCTTCACTGCCGCTAAGGCTGCCGGCACCGAGATCCGTTATGGCCACGAGGTCGTTGATATCAAGCGTGAGGGTTCCAAGTGGCGCGTGGTGGCAAAGAACCTCCACACCGGTGACTACCAGGCTGTCCACGCCAAGTTTGTGTTCGTCGGGGCCGGCGGCTACGCACTCGACCTGTTGCGTAAGGCTGGTGTCCGTGAGGTTTCTGGTTTCGCCGGTTTCCCGGTTTCGGGCCTGTGGCTGCGCTCCAAGAACCCGGAGCTGGTCAAGCAGCACCACGCAAAGGTTTATGGCAAGGCTGCTGTGGGCGCTCCGCCGATGTCCGTGCCGCACCTGGACACCCGTGTCATCGACGGTGAAGAAGGCCTGCTGTTTGGTCCCTACGGCGGCTGGTCCCCGAAGTTCCTGAAGAAGGGCTCCTACCTGGACCTGTTCAAGTCCATCCGTCCGGACAACATCACCTCTTACCTGGGCGTGGCAGCACAGGAGTTTGGTCTGACCAAGTACCTGGTCACTGAGGTTCTCAAGGACTTCGATAAGCGCGTTGAAACCCTGAAGGAATACGTCCCGAGCGCTGACCCGGCTGATTGGGAGACTGTTATCGCCGGCCAGCGTGTCCAGGTGATTAAGCCAGCGGGTGCACCGCAGTTCGGCTCCTTGGAGTTCGGCACCACCCTCATCAACAACCCAGAAGGCAGCATCGCTGGTCTGCTTGGCGCTTCCCCGGGTGCTTCCATCACCCCAGCCATCATGATTGAGCTACTGGAGCGCTGCTTCGGTGAGAACATGATTCAGTGGGGCGACAAGATCCAGGAGATGATTCCTTCCTACGGAACTAAGCTGTCCAAGGACAAGAAGCTCTACAACGAGATGTGGGAGTACACGCAGAAGACTCTGCAGCTGGACACCAAGTAATCTCGCTCTTCGCCCCGTCGGCGATTCCCTCGCAGGTAATTCTCAGTAATTGGCAGGAAGCGTTCAGTGCACCGGAACGCTTCACCAAGGACAGCGCCCCATAATGATGGTGTGCGTTTGAGAGAGCGCATGCGAGAGAGATAGAGAGAACCCCAGCCACGCGGGGCGGTCGGCCTGAGAAACCGACCGGGAGCGTGGCAGTGAAAGATAGAGACGCACCGCCGCCCCGAGACTCCGTTTCCTTTCCTACGGAGACCTCGGGGCGGTGGTGTGTTTGCTTCTGTTTGTGCTCGTGGTTCTTAGGTTCCGCAGTAGGTGAGATAGCCTTCGGTGCCGCCGGGCTGCTCATACTCCGGCGCAGCATCAAAAGGATGCGTGGTGGCGTGCAGAAGACGGGCGAACTCTTCGGCATCGCCCAGAGCGCTTTCGACCAGCCGCGGCCGAGGAATCACGCGCGGCACGGTTCGCTCGAGCAGCACAGCGTCGGGGCTACTTGCGCAGTAGGCATCAACGAAACTTCTATCCTTGAGGAGTTCATAGGCCGCCGCAGGCTCGCCCGCCGCGGCACTGACAAGGCTGCGGTTGGCTTGTGTGAGGTCCGGGGCGGCCTGCACGAGGGCAGCGTTGTAATCCTGGAAAAGCTCTTCGGGCAGCTGCAAGTGCTGCAGGGCTTCGACTCGCCGTGCTTTCTCGAAGCGGTCCGCAAAGGTATCGATGGCCTCTTGAGCCCAGGTGAGGGCGGTGTCAGGGGAGTCGTCGATAAGCGGAAGCAGTGACTCCACCAATCGCGCAAGGTTCCAGCCCAACATGTCGGGCTGGCGCCCAAAGCGGTAGCGTCCCTGCGTATCGATAGAGCTAAACCAGGTGTTGGGGTCATAGCTTTCCATGAACGCGCAGGGGCCATAGTCAATGGTTTCGCCCGATAACGTGGTGTTATCAGTGTTCATTACGCCGTGAATGAAGCCCAGCTGCATCCACCCGGCGACCGTCGCGGCTTGTGCCTCCATGACGTGCGTGAACAGCTCCCGGAAGTCGGCGCCGGGGTAGTGGCGTTCACTGGTGTAGGCGGCAAGGCGCTGCAGTAGCCCAGGCACCTGCGAGTGCGCGGCAAAGTGGAAGGAACCAACACGGATGTGGCTCGCGGCCACTCGCACGAGAACCCCTGCCTCTTCCACCATCTGGCGCTGGATGGGGCGACCGGTGGCAAGAACCGCCAGCGACCGAGTGGTGGGCACACCTAGGGCATGCATCGACTCGGAGAAGAGATACTCACGCAGCATTGAGCGCAGCGTGCCGCGCCCATCAGAGCCATAGCGTGAGTAGGGAGTCAGCCCCGTGCCCTTGGCATGCAGATCCCACAGGCCCGTGGGGTTGTGAGCGGCGGTGGGGCCAGTGACTTCGCCCAAGAGGAGGGCGCGGCCGTCACCCATTGCCGGGTTATACTGCCCGAACTGAAAGCCCGCGTAGGCCATCGCGTGCGGAGTGACTGCTCCACGGCCAAGGAGGAATTCTATTCCGTCCTCGCTGCGCAGCCAGTCTGGGTCGAGGCCGAGCTCGGCGGCTAGGTGCTCATTGAGCGCCACGATTCGTGGAACTGGCTGTTCTTCCCCGCGGCTTGCCGTGACCATCTGTGGCAGGCGTTGGGCAAAATCGTTGTGCAGCTCAAAAGGCAGGGGCTTTTTAGTCATCGCGGGACCCCAGGGTTCCGCGCACGCGAATGTGGACGTTGCCGCCTACCCAGAGCTCGTCCCCGTCATCGTCGATAAAGACGCGGCCATCGCGTCCTATTTGGCTGCCTTGTGCCGCGGTATAGCGGGCAGGAACGGCGCCCTTGGCACGGAGGAACTGGGCGGCTCCGCCATTGAAGGAACCGGTGACGGGGTCCTCGAATTGCCCGGTGATAGCGCGAACCTCGTAGGCCGGCTCCGTATCCCCGGTGAGGCCGACCACGCCGACCTTGACGCCGGAGGTGGGTGTGGGGCGAAGCTTCCGCACGGTTTCAGCAGATTCGAGCTGGACCAAGCGCCAGCCAGGCCCGTTGTCCACCCAGCCGGAGTCAACCATGCTCTCTTCATCGATTCCGAGTACGGCGGCTGCTTCGGAGCGCTCGGCCTCACTGAGCTCCCCGTGGCGCAGTAAGGGCGGGGTAGCGAAGGCGAAACGGCCCTCTTCCTGGCGCACGGTGACTAACCCGACACCGCATTCCTGAATCAGGGTCCCGCTCTTTCCTAATAGCTCCGCCGCGACGCGCGCACTGCCCAGCGTGGGGTGACCGGCGAAGGGGAACTCTTCGTGCGGGGTGAAGATTCGTACGCGGTAGTCCGCGCCAGGATCTGTAGGTGAGCACAGGAAGGTCGTCTCAGAGAAATTGGTCCAGTGTGCGATACGCTGCATTTCTTCGGTGCTCAAACCATCGGCATCCGCAACCACGGCGAGGGGATTACCGGTAAACGGCCCAGTGGCGAAGACATCTATTTCAAAGAATCGGTGCTGCATGAGGCCTAAGTCTAGTCGCACCGGCGGGTGGGGAGGTCTACGCTGGGCAGCATGAGCGAAGCACTTTTTAGCCGCGTCGAACCTATCCAGGCCATGGCGGATGGGACCGTCAAACAGGTCAACCCTTTCTCCGGAACAGAGGTGTGGACGGTGCCGGGACGTGGAAACCGTCCGCTTGCGCATCCGGCGAAAGACCCGCAGCCGCTGGGGCCCGATGCCTTGACGCACAGCTGTGCTTTTTGCTCAGGCCGCATGTTGGATACCCCGCCGGAAAAGTCCCGCATCTTGGCCTCGGGGGAGATTCAACGCGGCCTTCTTCCGCACGAGCTGGATAACTCCCAGCCGCTGTTTCGCCGCGTTCCGAACCTTTTTGAAATCGTGTCTTATGACTATTGGCACGAGAACTATGGCTTCACCATGGACCCAGACCTGGCTCAGCACAAGGAGAAGTACGAAGGCGACGAGGCTGGGCGCCTGCACGTACTTAACGTGGTGCGCACCAAGCTCAAGGCGGCGGGCAAGGATACCGCGCTGGACGACGATTCTCTGCTCGTCCTCGCCGATGGTTTCTTCGGCGGCGGACATGATGTCATTATCTCCTCACGGCACTTCGTGGATGGGGCCGTCGATGATAGTCAGCTAGCCTCCTCCGGCACGCTGAGCCCCGATGAGCACTTCCTGCTCACAACCTTCACTGCGGAATCGACGCGCGATCTCTACCAGCGCAACCGCTATGCCTCCTATGTCGCTGTATTTCAGAACTGGCTGGCACCGGCGGGCGCGTCCTTCGATCACTTGCATAAGCAGCTCGTCGCGATTGACGCCCTGGGCATGGCCGCTCACCAGGAAAATGCGATTCTGCGTGCGCACCCCAACATGTACAACGACTGGGCTGTGGGCTATGCGGCAAAGCGCAACCTCGTCATCGCAGAAAATGATTATGCGGTGCTCTTCGCCGGATTTGGCCACCGCTATCCCACACTGGAGATCTTCTCCAAGTCACCGCGCTGTGAACCGTGGGAACAGAACCCGGAGGAAGTACGTGGAATGTCGGATCTGATTCACGCGGCCCACGCCGCGGTGGGGCCGGACGTGGCCTGCAATGAAGAATGGCACCACCGTCCGCCCAGCGTGGACCTGCCTCAGCCGTGGCGCGTCATGCTCAAGCTCAGGGTATCGACCTTGGCTGGCTTTGAGGGCGGCACGAAGGTCTACATCAACACCATTGATCCGTGGGGTTTGCGTGATCGCGTCGTGGACGCCATGTTCCGCCTTCGCGAGCGCGGAAAGATTGCTTCCGGCATCTCTATCGCCACTGAGTGCGAGCTCAAGCGCAATAGTTTGCGCTATAACCCATTGGTTTGAATGGCCCCGCTTCGCCTGAGCCAGATAAATAGATAAATCGGCGGGCGTAGATAAATTGATAAATAGATAAATCAGACCACGAGCACCAGCTCGGTGCCGCGCAGTTCGGTGCTCATGCCCGACTCTTGGGCTACGCGGGCGACATCCTCGAGGGTGGAGACGCTCTCGCCGTGGAGAGCGAGTACGCGAGCGAGCTCCCCCTTGTAGTGCTTGTTGAAGTGAGAGACCACCTTGCGGGAGCCATCCTCTTGCACTGACTCCACGCGCACGGTGGCGGCGTCCTTGAGCTTGCCCAGCTGCTGATAGGTGCCCGAGCGCATGTCGATGAGGAACTCGCCAGCGTCGACAAGCGCGCGTAGCTCATCCGTGATCGCCGTACCCCACTGAGACTTCAGCGTCCGCCCGCCCAGTTTCGTACTACCGGAGAGCCGGTAGTGCGGGATGAGGTCATCGGCGCGCAGCAACCCGAAGAGCGCATCGCCCACGGCTAGGTACTTCCGTGCTTCTGGAGGGAGGGTGGGGGCGTCGAGGGCGTCGTAGAGCACGCCGGTGAAACGCTCCAGCGCGGGCATGGTGGGGGAGGAAGCCAACTCGCGGTTGGACTCGGCTTCCCCACGCAACTTCTCAGAGAGCTTGAGCACCTCCAGCGCTTCATCGACGTCGAGGGACGACAACTCTGCAGCAATTTCTCGGCGGATCGGGTTCAGCGCGGGAAAGGAAAGCTCGTCCCAGTTCAGGGCCGCGCCGCTGCCGCCGTGTGCTTTGGTCTCAGAAGGAGGGAGGATGATCAGCATGGCTACATGCTAGCGATGTAGACTGAGCAACCATGATTACACGTCTTTCTGAGCTTTTCCTCCGCACTCTTCGTGAGGATCCGGCTGATGCCGAAGTCCCCAGCCACAAGCTTCTCGTTCGCGCAGGTTATGTGCGCCGTGTCGCGCCGGGTGTGTACACCTGGCTGCCACTGGGGCTGCGTGCCATGCGCAAGATTGAAGACGTTATCCGTCAGGAGATGAACGCCATCGGCGGCCAGGAGATGCTCTTCCCGGCGCTGCTGCCGCGCGAGCCTTATGAGGAGTCGAACCGCTGGACGGAATACGGCGATAATCTGTTCCGTCTGAAGGACCGCAAGGGTGCGGACATGTTGCTGGGCCCGACCCACGAGGAGATGTTCACCACTGCGGTGAAGGATATGTACTCCTCGTACAAGGATTTCCCGGTCACGCTGTACCAGATCCAGACGAAGTACCGCGATGAGGAGCGCCCGCGTGCGGGCGTGCTGCGCGGCCGCGAGTTCACCATGAAGGATTCCTATTCCTTCGACATGACGGATGAGGGGCTCGATGAGTCCTATGCCCGCCACCGCAAGGCCTACCAGAACATCTTTGACCGCCTGGAGATCGATTACGCGATTTGCAAGGCCACTTCTGGTGCGATGGGCGGTTCGGCCTCTGAGGAATTCCTTGCCGTGTCTGAGGTAGGCGAAGATACCTTCGTGCGCGCCACCGAGGGCGATTACGCTGCCAACGTGGAGGCCGTGGTCACTCAGGCTCCGGAGGAAATCCCCTTCGACGGCCTGCCGGAGGCACAGGAGCATGAGACTCCGAAATCCGAGACCATTGAGTCTCTGGTGGAGTGGGCTAAGGGCGCCGGCATTACTGTCGACGGCCGCGAAGTCACCGCCGCGGACACCCTCAAGTGCATGATGATCAAGGTGGCCGCCCCCGCAGCCACGGAAGAAGAGAAGGAATGGGAGCTGGCCGCCGTCCTCATTCCGGGCGACCGCGAGCTGGATGAAAAGCGCCTCGAGGCCTCGCTGGAGCCGGCCGAGTTTGAGCTCGCCGGTGAGGGGGATTTCAAGAAGAACTCCTTCCTGGTCAAGGGCTATGTCGGGCCGCGTGTCCTGAATGCCCACGGCGTGAAGATTTATGCTGACCCGCGCGTGGTTTCTGGTACCTCCTGGATTACCGGTGCGGATGCCCCGCAGCGCCACGTCATCGGACTGGTGGCCGGCCGTGACTTCACTGTGGATGAGTTCATCGAGGCCGCCGAGGTCAAGGAAGGGGACCCTGCACCCAATGGTCAGGGCACTCTGACTCTGGAGCGCGGCATTGAGCTTGGCCACATTTTCCAGCTGGGCCGCAAGTACACCGAGGCTTTCGACGTTCAGATTCTGGATGAGAACGGCAAGCGCGCCGTGCCGACCATGGGTTCCTACGGCATTGGTGTTACGCGCATGCTCGCCGTGCTGGCAGAGCAGCGCCACGATGAGAAGGGCCTCAACTGGCCGGTGGCCGTGGCCCCGTACCAGGTGCACGTGGCCGTAGCGAACAAGGACGCCGCTGCCCTGGAGGCAGGTCAGAAGCTGGTGGAGGATCTGGATCGCGCAGGCATCGAGGTGCTTTACGACGACCGCCCCAAAGTCTCCCCGGGCGTGAAGTTCAAGGATGCTGAGCTTTTGGGTATGCCGTTCATCGCCATCCTGGGCCGCGCTTTCGCTGATGGCATCATTGAGCTGCGCATCCGCGGCGGCGAGACTCGTGAAGTTCCCGCCGATCAGATCGTGGAGACCCTCACGGAACTCATCCGCGGCTAGGCAGCATGAAAGCGGTGCGATTGCGCCGCAACCGTGATAAGCCAGTGCTGCCACGGGGTTGCCGGTGCCGCCGTGATGGCCGCATTGGTCCACTTCAGCGTGTCGTTATGTGCGACCTCGTCGATGAATGCGCGCGCTGAGTCGGCGTCCTTTGGCAGGCTACCTGCCGGTGAATCGTATGCGGGCGCGGGCTGCGGCACGGGACCGAGCTTTTCCAGTTGCAGCTGAAGTTGCAGGATTCTGTCCTCGTGAATGCGCAGAAGCTCATCGACATGATCTTCTTGGTCGGGGGACACATAGGAGCGCGCGAAATCGAGGGCATAGACCTGCTGGTATTCCCATTTTAGGAGCTCGACTCCGAGTTCACGGTCCTGTTCTGTGAGTTCGGGAGCGTCTGCCAGCTCCTCGTTCTTCCACGCGTTAAGCGCAATGGCTTGTGTCAGAACAAGGGCGCGGGATTCTTCAGGAACGTTGCTGATGTTCTCTTCGGAGAATGAGGAGGCGGCGTCAAACACGGCGGAGACGTCCGCGGAATCCTGCGGGGCAACGTCACGGTCGACCGCACAGGAGCGTGGAGTCTCTCCTTCCTCATCGCGTCCGCATAGTCGCTCGATTTCTTCATAGAGCTGCTCAGCTTGCTCTGCGCGCAAGGCAGCGGCATCCGCATCAAGTTCTTCCAAGGCGAGAGCATCCGCACTGGCGGTTTGAGCAAGCGAGGTGAGGGAGGGGTCCGCGTGGGGGCCAAAATAATCCACGATCGCGTCGGTGGCTTGGCAGCCGCCCATCCAGGGGGCAGCGCACACAAGCAGGGTGGGGACAACTACTCGGCGGTTCACGCGATAGACCCTACCCGGGTGACCTAGTCTAGAGCGCATGGCATTCCCAACACCCGCGCAACTAACCGAAATTCTGCAGCCCGTCGCCGTCGCACGCGGCCTCGACATCGAAGACGTGAAGACCACGCGAGCTGGTAAGAAATCTCAGGTCATCATTCGCATCGATGGCGATGAGCGCCCGAGCTCCGATCTCATAGAAGAACTATCGCAGGAGATTTCCGAGCTTTTCGATGCCCAAGAGGAAGCGGGCACCCTCAACTTTGGCGCGGGCTACACCTTGGAGGTGTCGACGCCAGGTGTGGACTTCCCGCTGAGCGCCCCGCGCCATTGGCGCCGCAACCAAGGAAGGCTGGTCGGATATGCGCTTGTCGAGGAACCTGGAACCACTCGCGTCGCGCGCATCGGCGCCCTGTCTGAGGACGAAGAATCCGTGGCGCTTATCACGACGGTGAAGAAGGAGGTGCGTTACCAGATCGAACGATTGGAAAACTTGAGCCGTGCAGTGGTAGAAATTGAATTTGCTCAGCCTTCAGCCATGGAGCTGGAGGCGGCTATGCAGACGTTCGACTTCGCCGAGCAGAACTCGGCAACCCGAGAGGACTAACAAGTGAATATTGACCTAGAGGCACTCCGCACGATTCAGCGCGAGCGCGGCGTACCTGTGAAGGACCTGCTCGAAGCTATCGCGGGTGCCCTTTTGTATTCCTACCTGGACCACCGTGCAGAATCCGCTGAGAAAAAGGCGGAAGGTACGAAGTCGCGCGTAGACATCGACGCCGACAGCGGCGCCGTCACTGTCATTGTGACCGAAAGTGATCCGGAGACCGGAGAGGTCATCAGCGAATACGACGACACCCCGGACAACTTTGGGCGCATCGGCGCGCAGGCGGTCCGCGATGCCATTCTGCGCAAGTTGCGCGAGAACGAGGCTGAGCGAACCTATGATTCCTATTCTGAGCTGACCGGAACGGTAGTGTCGGGTGTCGTCCAGCGCGATATCCACGCCAACAAGCGCGGCGTCGTTGTGGTGCAGTTGGGCACCGAACACGATTCCCAGGATGCTTTCCTGTTGCCTGCTGAGCAGCTGCCAGGGGAGAAGCTCGAGCACGGTGACCGCGTCAAGGCCTATGTCGTGGGCGTGAACCGCAACGGCGCTAAGGTGCAGATCACGCTGTCGCGTACTCACCCCGAGCTGGTTCGCGGTCTCTTTGAGCTGGAGGTCCCGGAGGTTGCCGACGGTGCGGTCGAGATTATCGCCATTGCCCGCGAGGCTGGCCATCGCTCCAAGATCTCCGTTCGCGGCCACGCCAAGGGCCTCAACGCCAAGGGTGCGTGTATCGGCCCGAAGGGTTCTCGTGTCAGCAACGTGATGCGTGAACTCGGTGGTGAGAAGATTGACATCATCGACTTCAACGAAGACCCAGCTGTTTACGTGGGCAATGCTCTCGCCCCGTCGAAGGTCGTGCGCGTAGAAATCCTCGACGAGGAAGCGCAGGTGGCCAAGGTAACCGTGCCGGATTACCAGCTTTCGCTCGCTATCGGCAAGGAAGGCCAGAACGCACGCCTCGCAGCACGCCTGACCGGATGGAAGATTGATATTCACTCCGACGCCGCTCGGGACTAGCTTTCCGAGCAGCCTGCGGTGGAATTAAAGGTTTGGCCTATTTTCGCGTAGACTAGACAACGGCCCACATGCAGGAATGCTGTGGCGTAGCAGCAATAGCGATATGACCTAAGGAGTTGGATGTCTCGAGGACAGCGTCTCCGCACCTGTATCGCTACGCGTCAAAAGCATCCCGACACGGAACTGCTGAGGGTTGTCGCCGATAAGGGTGATCCCACAGGATGCCGTGTTGTTCCGGATCCCGGCCGACGCCTTCCCGGAAGGGGAGCGTGGATAAGGCCTGATCTGGAAGCAGTAGAGCTGGCGGAGCGGACCCGTGCCTTCAGGCGCGCGCTCCGATTGTCCACAGACGTGGACACAGGTCACGTACGTGAGTACCTCGCTGCCACGCAGCAGGTGCAGTCGGCGGGCAACAGCCCGTGCGACCCAGAGTTAAAAAGGAAGACCGAACACTGATGAGCGCACAACCATGAAGCAGCATCAGCGATGAAAGTCCATAGCCATTAACTAGGGGTCAGGCCGTATTCCGCGGCCTTGGCTCCTAGAAAGATTAAAGAGGAGACAAGTGCCCGGAAAGCTACGTGTACACGAGTTGGCAAAGCAGCTCGGCGTAACCAGCAAGGAACTACTCGCCACGCTGAAGGAACAAGGCGAGTTCGTCAAGACCGCATCCTCGACCATCGAACCCCCGGTGATCAAGAAGATGCGCGCACACTACGAAGCTAAGGGTGGCGAGGACAAGGCAGCGGAGAAGAACGCGCCAGCAGCCACCCCCGCTTATGCTGCCAAGAAACCGGCAGAAAAGAAGCCTGCCGCCGCAGCAAAGCCAGGCCCGAAGCCAAGTGCTGCCCCCAAGCCGGGTGCCGCCCCCAAGCCGGGCGGTGCACCGAAGCCGGGTGCCGCTCCGAAGCCGGGTGGCGCACCGAAGCCTGGAGCACAGCGCAAGAACACCGAGAAGGGTGGCGAGCGCGCTGTCACTCCGCGCAGCATGCCGAAGCCTGGCGGCACCCGCCGCGTGGCTAATAACCCGTTCTCCACGGGTAGCTCCAGCGATCGTCCGAGCCCCGGACCTCGCCCAGGCGGCACCAAGGGACAGCGCTCCGCTGGCAAGCCCGGTGATAACCGTGGCGGCAAGGGCGGCGCACGCCCGCAGGGCGATGGCAACCGTAGCGGTGGACGTCGTCCTTCGCCGGCAATGATGCCTTCGCACCCGAACCCGGCCAGCATGCCGTCGAAGGCCGCTGGTAGTGGCGGCGGTGGTCGTGGTCGCGGCGGCCGCGGTGGCGGCCCCGGCCGCGGTGGTCCTGGCCACGGTGGTTTCCGTGGACGCGGCGGTCGTCGCGGTGGCACCGCTGGTGCATTCGGCCGTCCGGGTGGTGCACCGCGTCGCGGTAAGAAGTCGAAGCGTCAGAAGCGCCATGAGTTTGAAGAGCAGCAGAAGCATGAGGTAGGCGGCGTACGTCTGCCTGACGGCGGCGGTAAGGTCGTGCGCCTGCGTCGCGGTGCTTCCCTGGCTGACTTCGCTGAGAAGATTGGTGCAGATCCTGCAGCATTGGTGCAGGCGCTGTTCAACCTCGGTGAGATGGTGACTGCTACGGCTTCTGTCTCCGAAGACACCCTGCAGCTGCTGGGTTCGGAGATTAATTACGAGGTCCAGGTCGTCTCCCCAGAGGATGAGGACCGCGAACTGCTCGAGTCTTTCGACCTGCAGTTCGGCGAGGACGAGGGTGGCGAAGAGGCACTTGAGAAGCGCCCGCCAGTGGTTACTGTGATGGGTCACGTCGACCACGGTAAGACTCGCCTTCTGGACACCATTCGTAAGACCAACGAGGGTGCCGGCGAGGCCGGTGGCATTACCCAGGGCATCGGCGCTTACCAAACCACGGTGGACCTGGAGGATGGTCCTCGCACCATCACCTTCCTGGATACCCCGGGTCACGAGGCCTTCACCGCCATGCGTGCCCGCGGTGCTAAGTCCACCGACTTGGCCATCCTGGTCGTTGCCGCCGATGACGGCGTGATGCCGCAGACCATCGAGGCAATCAACCACGCGAAGGCAGCAGACATCCCTGTGGTTGTCGCAGTCAACAAGATTGATAAGCCGGAGGCTTCCCCGGACAAGATCCGTGGTCAGCTCACTGAATACGGACTGGTTCCGGAAGAGTACGGTGGCGACACGATGTTCGTGGATATCTCCGCGAAGAACAACATCAACATTGATGATCTGCTTGAAGCCGTCATCCTGACGGCGGACGCTGCCTTGGAGCTCACCGCTAACCCGGACATGGATGCACAGGGCTCTGCCATCGAGGCCCACCTCGACCGCGGCCGCGGTCCGGTGGCTACGGTCATCATCCAGCGCGGTACGCTGCGCATTGGTGATTCCATCGTGGTTGGTGATGCACACGGACGTGTGCGCCGCATGCTCGATGAATTCGGTCACGATGTGGAAGAGGCCGGCCCGTCCCGCCCTGTCCAGGTGCAGGGTCTCAATGGTGTGCCAGGCGCCGGCGACAACCTCCTAGTTGTTGAGGATGACCGCGTGGCACGCCAGATTGCTGCACAGCGCGATGCCCGCAAGCGTTCTGCTCTGCAGGCGAAGGCTCGCAAGCGCGTCTCCCTCGAGGACCTGGATGCAGTGCTCAAGGAAACCTCGACGCTCAACCTCATCCTCAAGGGCGACAACGCAGGTTCCGTGGAAGCCCTCGAAGATGCCCTGTTGGACATTGAGATCGACGACGAGGTACAGCTCAACATCATCGACCGTGGTGTGGGTGCGGTGACGCAGACCAACGTCTCCCTGGCTGCGGCGTCGGACGCCATCATCATCGCTTTCAACGTCCGCGCTGAGGGCAAGGCCACCGAGGAAGCCAACGCTGAGGGCGTCGATATCCGCTACTACACGGTGATCTACCGCGCCATCGAAGAGGTTGAGGCAGCTCTGAAGGGCATGCTCAAGCCCATCTACGAGGAGCGAGACACCGGTGCGGCAGAAATCCGCGCGCTGTTCAAGTCCTCCGCCGTTGGCACCATCGCCGGTTGTATGGTCACGGAGGGCAAGGTCAAGCGCAATGGCAAGGTGCGCCTGGTCCGCGACGGAAACGTCATTACCTCCGATGCCAAGATCGAGTCCCTGCGTCACGAGAAGGATGACGCAAACGAGATCAACGCCGGCTACGAGTGCGGTATGGTTCTGTCCTACCCGGATATTCAGGTAGGCGATATCATCCAGGCCTACGAAGAGGTCGAGGTCCCGCGCGACTAAGCGCAGGAAACCTCAGGTAGTGAAGCCCAGCCAGGAAAGATTCTGGCTGGGCTTTCCTCATTTCAGCCGAAAGGTGCAGAATCGGTATCCTAGACTAGTTGCCAGTAACCGTACGTAAAGGAGCTTCACTATGGTTGATCACGCACGCGCCGCACGCATGGCAAAGCGCATTCAGACAATCGTTGCCAGCGCAATTGAGCGCCAAATCAAGGATCGCCGCCTTGAGCTGGTGACAATCACGGATGCCCGGGTCACGGGTGATCTCCACGATGCCACCGTGTTCTACACGGTGCGTGGTACGGATATCGAGACCGAGCCAGATTATGATCAAGCGGCCGAAGCCCTCACCAGGGCCAAGGGGCAATTGCGCAAGATTGTGGGTGATGAGCTCTCCGTTCGCTTTACACCGACGCTGTCTTTTGAGCTTGATACCGTCCCCGAGGCTTCCGCGCACATGGAGGAGCTGCTCGCCCGCGCCCGTGCACGCGATGCGGAGTTAGCGAAGCTGAAGGAAGGTGCACGGCCCGCAGGCGACGCGAACCCGTACAAGACCTCGGATGAGGAAGAGGACTAAGTGTCGCGAACCAATTACGAAGCCGCAGTGGATGCGCTGGTGCAAGCCAGCAGCATTTGCATCATCACGCACTTGCGCCCAGACGCCGACGCGGTTGGCTCGGCAGCCGCCCTTACCCTGGCGCTCCGCCAGCGCGGGAAACAGACCCGCACCGTGATTGGCCAGCGCCGTGACATTTCAGCCAACCTGTTTTCCATCCCCACGGTGGATGAGATTGAGTTGGTGGATGAGCTTCCACAGGGATATGACCTCTATGTCACTGTGGACTGCGGCTCGATCGATCGGACGGGTTCGGTGGCCCGGGAGATCGAAGACATGGCCGCCGTGGGCCGCGTCCTGTGCATCGACCACCACGCCTCCAACGATGGTTTTGGAGCCATCAATGTGGTGGATCCGGTATGTGAGTCCACCACGGTGGTGCTGCTGGACATTCTGGACAGGCTGTCCATCCAGATCGATCGCGTCATCGCGCATTGCCTGTACGCGGGCCTAGTCACCGATACCGGTAATTTCCGGTGGGGGCGCCCAGCCATGCATGATATCGCTGCGCGCCTGATGCTCTATGGTCTCGACACCAAGCAGATTGCGTTGGAACTCATGGATTCCAGCACGGCCGATGACCTGCAGATGATTGGACGCGTGCTCTCAGGCCTCAGGATTGAGGAAGCAGGGGAGCACCGCCTCGCTGTTCTCTTCGTCCCGCATGAGGAGGTCAGCTCCCACGCCGATTCCGCGATTGAATCTTTCGTCGATTATGTCCGGGCCTTGAAAGGCACTGACATCGGAGTGGTCTTCAAGGAACAGGCGCCCGAAATGTGGGCGGTGTCCTTGCGTTCCTCCGCCGTCAACTGTGCGGAAGTGGCCCTCACCTTCGGCGGCGGCGGGCATATTCCAGCCGCAGGTTATACCGCGCACGGAAGGCCCGAAGAGGTTATAGCACAGCTGGTAGGTGCGTTGTCCTAGATGGCTTCCGAGCAACCAGTGAAGGTTTCTGCCGCTGAGGTCTTCCGCCTCGCCGTCCCGGCTCTGGGCGTTCTGGCGGCCATGCCGCTGTATTTATTGCTGGATACCGCGGTCGTAGGCCGTTTAGGGGCGGAGGATCTGGCCTCGCTTGGCGCAGCGGCCACACTCCATTCGGTGGTTACCACCCAATTAACCTTTCTGTCTTATGGCACGACCGCGCGTGCGTCACGGCTGTTCGGCGCGGGGAAGCGCGAGGAGGCCGTCGCCGAGGGCGTCCAGGCAACGTGGGTTGCCGTGGGTGTTGGAATGGTGCTCGCCGTCATCATGTGGCTCTTTGCCGGCGTCTTTGCCACCTGGTTGACAGGTAACCCGGATACTGCGCGAGGGACTGCACAGTGGTTGCGTATTGCCGCCGTCGCTATTCCTTTTACCCTCATCAACATGGCCGGCAACGGCTGGATGCGCGGTGTTCACAACACCCGCAAGCCCCTTTACTTCACCCTTGCAGGTATGGTTCCCGGCGCCATCGCGGTGCCTATTTTCGTGCACTTCTGGGGTCTACCGGGCTCCGCTCTGGCCACGGTGCTGGGCATGGGGATCATCGCGGCGTTCTTCGTGGCGGAGCTGCGCCGCGAGCATACCGGCTCGTGGGAGATTCGCTGGAGCGTGGTTCGTCGGCAGCTCGTGCTGGGGCGTGACCTCATCGTGCGTTCGCTGAGCTTCCAAGTGGCGTTTCTGTCAGCGGCGGCCGTGGCCTCACGTATCGGCACTGCGCAGCTCGCTGCGCATCAAATCATGATGCAGATGTGGAACTTCCTATCCCTCGTTCTGGATTCCCTCGCGATCGCTGCCCAAGCCTTGACCGGCGCGGCATTGGGAGCGGGATCAGCGCGCTATGCCCGCACGGTAGGAACCAAGGTGACGCTCTACTCGACGTCCTTCTCCCTCGCACTGGCAGCGGTATTGGGCCTTGGCTCCGCCTTTATCCCACGGATATTCACCACGAGTCCGGAGGTCCTAGAGGTCATCTCCGGCCCCTGGTGGGTTATGACTTTCCTCGTCATTATCGGCGGCGTTGTCTTCGCTTTGGACGGCGTCCTTCTGGGTGCTGGGGACGCAGCCTTTCTCCGCACGCTGACCCTCGCGTCAGTGCTTCTCGGCTTCCTGCCCGGGGTCTGGTTGGCCTTTGTTTTCGGCACCGGCCTGACCGGGGTGTGGGGCGGTATTGCCGCATTCATCCTCATCCGCATGGTGGGCGTGGTTGGGCGCTTTTACTCCATGCGGTGGGCACGGGTCTAAGCCTGTGGTACAAGTAGAAGGACTGTTCGTGCGAAGGAGGCGCTATGACCACTCTGTGGGCCGTCTCTGATCTCCATGCAGCGGTACGCGTGAACGGGGACCGCATTGATGAACTTGTCCCGCCGAATCCCAACGATTGGTTGATTGTTGCGGGAGACGTCGCCGAACGCATTGATCTGGTGATTAACACCCTGGCGCGCCTAAAGAACCGCTACGCTACGGTCATTTGGGCACCTGGCAACCATGAGCTTTTTTCTCGGTCACAGGACGTTTACCAGGGACGCTCGAAATACGATCGCCTCGTTGAAGGCTGCCGGGAAATCGGCGTGATTACCCCAGAGGATCCGTTTCCGGTATTCGGAGGCGTCACCGTGGTCCCGCTGTTTACGCTCTACGATTACAGCTTCCGTCCACCAGGCACCACGGTGGAACAAGCGCTTGCGAGTGCGAAGGAGAAGCAGATCGTCATGACCGATGAATTTGCCATCGCCCCCTTCGTCGATGTGCGCGCGTGGTGCTGGGACCGCCTGGCTTATTCGATCAAGCGGCTGTCACGGGTCGAGGGCGAAACGGTTCTTATCAACCACTGGCCGCTGGTACAGGAGCCGACTCTCTACTTGCGTTGGCCCGAAGTGGCCTTGTGGTGCGGCACCCGCCACACGCGCTCCTGGCCGCGGCGCTATAACGCTAAGGCTGTGATCTATGGTCACCTCCACATGCCTAATCGCGCCAACATCGATGGGGTAGACCACATCGAGGTGTCCCTGGGCTATCCGCGTGAGTGGCAGGCGCACGGTGGTCTTCAGCCGTGGCCGTACCCAGTGCTTACCATCGACGAGAAGACAGGGAGGGCCGAGCATGCTTGAACCTTCTCTCTTCCCGGAATCAGCTCGTTTTTGCTATGTGCGCACGGATGAGTCGATGACCAATCTTCTCAATTATCATCATCTCTCCCCGGAAGAGCGCTCCGTGGTCTCCCAAGCCGTGGACGTGCGCAAATCCGAGTTCGGGGATGCGCGCTGGTGCGCCCACCAGGCCTTGAAGGAGCTCAACTACACGGGAGACGAGCCGATTCTGCGCGGCGAGCGGGGCATGCCGCTGTGGCCGGAGGGCTATACCGGATCGATGACGCACACCGAAGGTTTGCGCGCAGCCGTGGCAGCTCCTGCCACGCACGTGCGCTCCATGGGGCTCGACGCCGAACCAGCGGAGCCCCTGCCGGAACACGTGCTGACGATGATCGCGCGGCCGGGGGAGATGCCGCAGTTGGCTCAGTTGCAAGCGGCGGGTATTTCCTGTCCGGACCGCCTGTTGTTCTGCGCCAAGGAGGCCACCTACAAGACGTGGTTCCCCATGACCCGGCGCTGGCTGGATTTTGACCAAGCCGAAATCGATTTACGCCTCGATGGCACTCTGGTGTCCTACCTCTTGGCGCGGCCGACCCCAGTGCCTTTCATCACTGGGCACTGGATCATCCGAGATGGCTATGTCATCGTCGCCACCGCTGTCCCTGCGCTCAACTTTGACCGCTAAATCAGGCAGTTATAGCGTCGAGGGGCGCGCGACGAAAACCGTGGCTAAGCGCTTTCCTTTTTCCTTGATCAAGGCAATCGACCGTCCCTGCGGGTCGACGGCCGCGTACGTGCCTTTCAACCCACGCGGCTCCAGCCACTTACCCATGGCCAAAGCTTGGGCCTCATCATCGGTGACGTCCACAACCGGATAGCTGCGAGCGAGCGCCTCGTCGAGGCTTAAGGACAACTCCGGGGAGTCTTCGAGGGCGTCGAGAGGGAGGGCGTCGTCAAGCGTGAAAGGGCCCACTTCCGTGCGGCGCAGCGCGGTAAGGTGTCCGCCGACGCCGAGGGCCTCGCCCAAATCCCGAGCCAACGAGCGGATATAGGTTCCCGAAGAACACGCCACTGAGACGTCGAGGTCGATGAACTCACCCTCGCGGCGCGTAGCGAGAATATCGAAGCGGCTGACCGTTACTGGCCGAGCCGGAAGCTCGACCTCTTCACCTGACCGCACCCTTTCATGCGCGCGCTTGCCATCCACTTTGATGGCGGAGACCGCTGCTGGGCGCTGCATAATATCGCCGTTCAAGGCAGCAATTTCTCGCGCAATGGCGGAATCCTCCACTGCGGTTGCCGGTTTGCCCCACGTTGCTTCCCCCTCCGCGTCGTCGGTGTGGGTTGCCATGCCAAGACGAATCGTTGCGTCATAGGCCTTGGTGGAGGCCACCATGTGGGCAAGAAACTTGGTGCCGCGCTCGATGCCTACGACGAGCACTCCAGTAGCCATCGGATCAAGCGTGCCTGCGTGCCCCACCTTGCGGGTGCGGAAGAAGCGGCGCAGTTTTCCCACGACGTCGTGCGAGGTCATGCCGGCGGGTTTGTCGACGACCACGAGGCCGGAACGTTCGAGCGGATCAGTCATGCCCTGCAGTCTAGGGCACCGGCCGCAGTGGGATAGCATGGTGCCCGTGGATATTTGGTACGGAATCGATAGCATCCCCACTGACCTTGGCCCGACCTCGGTGACAATTGGTGTCTTCGACGGCCTGCACCGCGGGCACCAACAGCTCGTGAGGAAGGCCGTTGAGCACGCGCACAGACATGGACAGCGCGCGGTCATGGTGACCTTCGATCCGCACCCAGTCTCCGTATTCTTGCCGGAGCGCGCTCCTCTCTCCGTGATCACTTTCGAGCGCCGCATGCAGCTGGCGGAAGAAATGGGCATCGAGGCCGTGCTCGTCATCGACTTCACTGAGGAACTCCGGGGCGTCGAGCCGCGCGACTATGTGACGGATCTCCTGGTGGAGCGTTTGCACACAGAGCACGTCGTGGTGGGGGAGAACTTCACGTTCGGCGCGGGTGCAGCCGGCACGGCGGAGTCCTTGGCGGAATTTGGCGCCGAGTTCGGCTTCGGCGTTGACATCGTGCCCTTGCTTGACGACGACGGCGAGCGCATCTGCTCCACCAACATTCGCGCCGCCCTTGCCAAGGGCGATATTGCGCGCGCCAATTGGGCGCTGGGGCGTCATTTCACGGTGACTGGGCCCGTTGTGCGTGGTGCAGGACGTGGTGGAAAGGAGCTTGGTTTCCCAACCGCTAACCAGTATTTCCCGGAATCCGTCGCCATTCCAGCCGATGGCGTCTACGCGGGCTGGTTCGTGGTTGAGCCCACCGGCGCCCCTCTGGAAGGTGACATGGAGCCCGGCATTCCTTATCCCGCAGCCATTTCGGTAGGCACCAACCCTACCTTTGGTGACGAGGAGCGTTCGGTGGAGTCCTTCGTGCTGGACCGCGACGCTGACCTTTACGGCCACGAAGCCACCGTGCATTTCGTCGACCATGTGCGTGACATGGAGAAATTCAATTCCGTGGAGGAGCTCCTGACAGCTATGGAACGTGACGTTGCCCGAGTTCGTGAAATTCTTGCCCGCGAGGTTTAAATGAAGATCATCCTCGACCTTGATACCGGAATTGATGACGCCCTTGCGCTCGCCTATGCCTTAGCGCACCCCGATCTCGAGCTGATCGGGGTTACGGGTACCTATGGAAACGTTCCGGTGGCGTTGGGCGTGCGTAACTCGCTGGCGTTGCTCGAGCTTCTCGACGCCGAGGATGTCCCCGTCTTCATCGGTCCGACGCGGCCGGGCTTTAGCGTTGCTCCCATTTCTGCTTTCATCCATGGCCGCAATGGCCTTGGGGAAGTACTTCTGCCTCCGCCGCGCCGCAAGGCATACGAGGACGCAGTGGGCTTTCTTATCCGTTCGGTCCGTGAGCATGGCG
Source organism: Corynebacterium sp. HMSC069E04 (assembly GCF_001813175.1). Classification (NCBI taxonomy): domain Bacteria; kingdom Bacillati; phylum Actinomycetota; class Actinomycetes; order Mycobacteriales; family Corynebacteriaceae; genus Corynebacterium; species Corynebacterium sp. HMSC069E04. The sequence goes on from NZ_KV811664.1 coordinate 25,536, forward strand.
AGGATCTGGTTATCGTGCCGACGGGGCCGTCGACAAGCATTGCAGCCGCCATGCGCAAAGACCCGGACTTTGCCCGCAACGCCCGCATCGTGATGATGGGTGGGGCGCTGACCGTACCCGGGAACGTCACTCCTTATGCCGAGGCCAACGTTTTCCAAGATCCCCAAGCCACGGACTATGTATTCCGCCATGCTCAGGACCTCACGATGGTGGGGCTCGATGTCACGCTGCGCACGTTGCTCACCAGGGAGCACACGAAGCAATGGCGCGGTACACCCACTGGTCGTATCTACGCAGACATCGTGGACTACTACATTCGCGCCTACAAGACGACCTCTCCGCACCTTGGCGGTTGCGGGCTCCACGACCCTTTAGCGGTAGCTGTGGCTGCCGATCCCTCGCTGGTCACCTGCCTCGACCTCAATCTGCGGTGTGAGGATACTGGCCGCACAATCGGTGACCCGGAACGCTTGGATAACCCCACCACCCGTGTGGCCGTTGCGGTAGATGACGCGCGCTTTGTTGATGATTTGATGTCGAAGCTCGGCAGCCTCTATACTTCTACTTCGGCTTGCTGACTGCGGTCCACAGTAGTCACGGGCAGCGCCTCATGGCGCAACATTTCATGTGGACTGAAATACAATAGGAGATTTTCCATGGCTTTGAGTACCGAGAAGAAGGCTGAAATCCTCAAGGAGTACGGCCTGCACGAGACCGATACCGGTTCCCCGGAGGCACAGGTTGCGCTGCTGACTTCCCGCATCAACAACCTGACCGAGCACCTCAAGGATCACAAGCACGATCACCACTCCCGCCGTGGTCTGTTGCTGATGGTTGGTCGCCGTCGTGGCCTGCTGAAGTACCTGGCCGCTAACGACGTTGACCGTTACCGCGACCTGATTTCTCGCCTGGGTCTGCGCCGCTAAGCGCTTAACTTTTGGCCCCCGCACCTTGTGTGCGGGGGTTTTCTTGTCTCATCTGCTAAAATCCTTGGACGTTGTCAGAAAACATCGAAGAAGAGGCGGCACCGAAGATCGCCATGACAGCTCCAAGGAGAGTTATATCCATGAGCGCTAAGAACGCTAAAAAGCAACCGAACAATTCCGTCGAGTTTCTTATCGACGACGATTACGGCATCACCGAGGCCATCGCCACCCTGGACAACGGCGATTTCGGCACTCGCACCATCCGTTTTGAGACGGGCCAGCTAGCTCGCCAGGCCGGTGGCTCCGTGACCACTTACCTGGACGAGGACACCATGCTGCTGTCCACGACCACCGCTTCTAACCAGCCGCGCGAAGGCTTCGACTTCTTCCCGCTGACCGTGGACGTCGAGGAGCGCATGTATGCCGCGGGTAAAATCCCGGGTTCCTTCTTCCGCCGCGAGGGGCGCCCTTCCACCGAAGCTATCCTGGCCTGCCGCCTCATCGACCGCCCGCTGCGCCCAACCTTCGTTAAGGGCTTGCGCAACGAGGTTCAGGTTGTTGTCACGGTCCTCTCCATGGACCCGGAGGAGTACTACGATGTCGTTGCCATCAACGGCGCTTCCGCCTCCACCCAGCTCTCTGGCCTGCCGGTATCCGGCCCGGTGGGCGGCGTGCGCATGGCACTGATTGCTGATGATAAGCACCCGAAGGGCCAGTGGGTGGCCTTCCCGAATAACGAGCAGCACGAGCGTGCCCTCTTCGAGATGGTCGTTGCCGGCCGCATCGTGAAGAAGGGCCGCAAGGACGACGTAGCCATCATGATGGTCGAGGCCGGCGCTGGTGTGAACGTAGCCGAGCGCATCAAGGAAGGCGCACCGGCTCCGCAGGAGTCCACCGTGGCTGAGGGCTTGGAGGCTGCGAAGCCTTTCATCAAGTCCCTGTGTGAAGCGCAGGCAGGTCTGGCGGAGCGTGCAGCTAAGGAGACACAGGAGTTCCCGCTCTTCCCGCCCTACGGTGATGATGTTTACGCGGCCGTCGAAAAGGCAGCCTCCAAGAAGCTGGAGAAGCTGCTTACCATCCCGGGTAAGCAGGACCGCGACGACGCCACTAATGAGTACATGGAGCAGGTCGAGGCTAAGCTCATCGAAGACTTTGATGACCTCGACGAGACCGATGCATCCAAACAGATCCGCAACGCCTTCAACGCCGTGATGAAGGACATCGTGCGCACCAAGATCCTCACCGAGGGCTTCCGGATCGATGGCCGTGGTGTGACCGATATCCGTGACCTCGGCGTGGAGGTTGATCTGATCCCGCGTGCACACGGCTCCTCTCTCTTCGAGCGTGGCGAGACCCAGATCCTGGGTGTGACCACCCTGGACATGCTGAAGATGGAGCAGCAGATCGATTCTTTGACCCCAGTGGAGTCCAAGCGCTACATGCACCACTACAACTTCCCGCCGTACTCCACCGGCGAGACCGGCCGCGTAGGTTCCCCGAAGCGCCGCGAGATTGGTCACGGTGCGCTGGCTGAGCGCGCGTTGCTGCCGGTGATCCCGTCCCGTGAGGACTTCCCCTACGCCATTCGCCAGGTGTCTGAGGCCCTTGGTTCCAACGGTTCTACCTCCATGGGCTCCGTCTGTGCGTCCACCCTGTCCCTCTACAACGCGGGCGTTCCGCTGAAGGCTCCGGTGGCGGGTATCGCCATGGGTTTGGTCTCGGGCGAAGTCAACGGCAAGGAAAAGTTCGTGGCGCTGACCGATATTCTCGGCGCTGAGGATGCCTTCGGCGATATGGACTTCAAGGTTGCCGGTACATCCGAGTTCATCACCGCCCTGCAGCTGGATACCAAGCTGGATGGCATTCCTTCGCACGTGCTTGCCGACGCCCTCGAACAGGCCCGCGACGCCCGTGCCGCCATCCTCGACACGATGTCTGAGGTCATCGAGGGTCCAGACGAGATGTCTGGCCTGGCTCCGCGCATTACCTCGGTGACTATCCCGGTGAACAAGATTGGTGAGCTCATTGGCCCGAAGGGCAAGACTATCAACGCCATTACTGAGGAAACTGGCGCCGATGTCTCCATCGAGGAAGACGGCACTGTGTATATCTCTGCCGCTACCGGTGAAGCAGCTGACGCTGCGATCGACCGCGTGAATAGCATCGCTAACCCGCAGCTGCCGAAGGTGGGTGAGCGTTTCCTTGGCACCGTGGTGAAGACCGTGGCTTTTGGTGCCTTCGTTTCCCTGACTCCGGGTCGTGACGGCCTCGTACACATCTCGAAGCTCGGTGGCGACGAGCGCATTGAGAAGGTCGAGGACGTCGTCAATGTTGGCGATAAGATTCAGGTCGAAATTGCCGACATTGATAATCGCGGCAAAATCTCCCTGGTTCCGGTTGAGGAGGACTAATCCTCGGACTAGCTAGGACCACTAGGACCTCCTAGATCAAGGGCCCTGTAACCCAGAAATTAGCTGGGGACAGGGCCCTTATCGTTTCACCACACGTCAAACCTGGAAGTCGAGAACTAGGCGTTTAGGGTCCTCCAGGAAAGTCACTGAGTACGGTGTCTTCTTCTGTAGTCCAATGATCAATTGGGTTTGTGCCTCGAATGAGGTCGTGTATACGACTTCGCTCACCACACCAGTACCGGGAGTAGTTCCTGGCTTCATATACCTTTCTTCGAGATCGGGTGTGGAAGGCCACGGAGTTCCTTCGACCCCCAGATTGAGAAAAGTGCTTCCCTTTACTTCGACTGGATGACCTGATGCCTGCTGACGAGGATCGTCGGTATAGGCGGTGAACCAGCCGGGCTCACCTTCTCCCTCGAGGTCAACCACTACCCGCGTGAAACCGTCGTGAGCACCTACGCGCACGCCCGTCGGAATGAGGCCGCCCAACCGATCTGGCATGTGGTGTTGGTCATCAATCGCAGCCGTCCCCATACCCGCAAAGGCAGCAACATTGGCATCCTGTTGTGAGAGAGCATTCTGCGTGTCACTGGACGGCGGCTCCGGCCCATCGATAGCAGCGGAGCTAGACGGAATTGCACTGAACTGCGGTGCCGGAGTCGTGTCTGACCCACGCTCCGCGCATGCAGTTAGAGGCATTACGCATAGGGCGCTAACGGCTGCGATGATAGCGACGGAAGAAGGTAAGTGTGACATTCTTTATTCTCTATTTCTTGAGCTGTACCAGTTGGATGAGGTTGCCTACGGTGTCATCGAAGACGGCGATGATGGAGGGGCCGACGTCGGTCGGCACCATAGTGAAATGCACTCCCACTTTTCAGTGAGCTCGCTATATTCTCGCTCCACGTCTGCGGATAGGAACTGGGTGACAGGGACACCGTCAGCCTTGAGTGCTGCTGCGTAGTCCTTGGCCGCGGAATGGGCCTTGGGCTCGAGCAGGAGCTCCATATCCCCTTGGCCTTCCGCATTGGTGACCGTGAGCCACCGAAAGTCTCCGTGGGTTACATCGTCCTTGACTCGAAAGCCGAGCGTATTGACATAGAAGTCGTGAGCGAGGGCAACATCATCGACGGGTACTGAGGCAATGTAGATCTGCATTCACTCCATCCTAACCGGCATGACTAAGTCCAGCCGGTCCCAATGGCAACAGTTGGGGCGAGCCTGACTGGGCTTCGGCAGTGCAGTCGTCGTCTGTGACGACGGTGGTTGTGTTCCTGGTTTCTTGGGTTCTTTCCTTTCTGCTGGATTGGTGTCGTCGTTTTATTCGACGGTGAGGTTTAGAAGGGGATGTCGTCGGTGCTGGCATCTGTGTCGGTGTTGTCCTCGGCTTGGGCTTGTTGTTGTGCGTAGTCGTCGAGTTCTTGTTTGAGGTATTGGGCTTCCTCGCGGATGCGTTTCCTGGTGGCGGTGATGTGTTGGGCGACTGTTTGTGCCCACCGTTTCTGTTTTGGTGCTAGCGGCCCGTCGGCTTCGGTAATAGTCCAGGTGCCGTCTTCATATAGCCAGATGACATCCCCGCTGTAGGGGTCGAGCAGGTATTTGAGGGTGCCATCGGTTTTCATGTTGTGATGGCTTTGGCATAAACACGCTAGGTTCTTCGGGTGGGTTGGCCCGCCTTCGGCCCAGTTGTGTCGGTGATCCAACTGGCTGAGAAAAGCAGGCTCGCCGCATCCGCCGACCCGGCAGGTACCGTCGCG
>NZ_KV811665.1:0-38571 GCF_001813175.1 Corynebacterium sp. HMSC069E04
CAATGGTGCAACTGAGGTTGTTGCTGGTGCCAAGATTGTTGACCAGGTTTCGTATGAGGGTCTGGTTCCGGGTAAGGAGTACTTCCTGGATGCGCAGCTGATTTCGAAGGCTGATGGCAAGACTGTTCTTGGTGAGACCATTGGTCATAAGTTTGTGCCGACTGCGCCGAAGGGTGTTGAGGCTGTGACCATCACCGTTAATGATGATGTGACTGAGCCGGTTAAGGCTGCGGTTGCTTTTGAGACTCTGACTTCTAAGGAAGTTAATTCCAAGGGTGAGGAGACTCCGGGCAATGAGACGCCGAACGAGATTGGTGAGCACAAGGACATCAACGATAAGGATCAGACTGTCACTTCGGAGAACCCGTCCGATACCCCGGATGAGGACGAAGAGAACGGCGGTGGCAAGGGCTCCTCGAAGAAGGACCTGCCATGGTGGCTGCTGCTCATCCCGGGTCTGGGCCTGATCAAGATCATCGTTGATGGTGTCAACGGTGGCAATGGCGGCCACGACGGCGGTAACGGTGGCCACGACGGTGGCAACCACAACGACGTCACCGAGGACGGCGGCCGTGGCAACAACCACGGTGAGTCGACCGAGGAGAACGGTGGCAACACCGGCCGCGACGACCGCGAGGTCACTGTGCTGGATGCAACTCCGCCGGAGGACGCTGGCCAGCCGCTGCCGTCCAACTCCAAGCGCGTGGAGATCAAGCACGTACCTTCCGGTGCGACCGAGCTTGACCCAGGCATGAAGGACTTCATTCAGTAGTCCACACTGCAACACCATCCCGGCCCTCACCGGCCGGGAGTGGTAGGGGCAGAGAATGATTAAGACTATCCCCTCCAGGGTGTAAAACGCTGGAGGGGATTAGTCGTCTGATTTTTAATCTATGGTTTAAAAAGAAGAACTATAACTGACATTTTTAGAGCTAAGACACTTTTAGAACTAAAGCATTAGAACCCAACCGCTAGAACTTTAGAAGCTAGGAGCAGAGATTATGGCTGAGGAAGGCCAGCAGAACGATATCCCGGAGTACCCCACCGATTCCACAGGGGAGACTGCTGGGGCGAAACACCGAGCCGGCGATGCACAACCGGTAGGCGGAGAAAAGAAGAGCAACAAGAAGCTGCTCATCGGAATTGCCGCGCTCATCGCGATCATCTTGGTCGTCGTGCAGCTGGTCATCTATGCAGGCCGCAATGGCGATGATTCCGCGGATGATAATGCCAGTGGTGGCGAGGCGGAGACATCGCAAAGCACTGAGGAGGCCGCACCGACGACCAACAATGATCCTTTCGTGGATCACTCCGGTGAGCAGAACCATGAGGTGGAACCGGCACCGGGTGAATTCCGTGGCTTTGGCGCCATGTCCCTGGGCATCAACGAGGAGTTCGCGGCTATCGATCCGATTCAGGTCACCGATACCGGCATGCTGATCCCGCCGCGCGATGTGCAGCGCCTGGGCTGGTACTCCGCTTCCGCTGTCCCGGGTGAGGCCGGTCCGGTTGGTTCCAGCGTTATTACTGGCCACATCAACTACCAAGGTCAGGGAACGGGCTTTGCAGAGAAGTTCACCACCCTGGAGCAGGGCCAAGAATTCACCGTCTTCATCGATGGTGAGGAGCGCCGTTTCCGCGTGACTGAGGCACCGTACCGTCTGCAGAAGGGCGCGGGCTTCCCGGACGTAGTCAATGACACGGAGGGGGAGAACCGTCTGGTCCTCATTACCTGCGGTGGCAAGTTTGTTGGTGGCCAGCTCGGCTACGAGGACAACATCATCACCGTGGCAGAGCCGGTAGCACCTGTTGAAGGTGGCGCTGAGGCGCCGGCGGCTTAGGCGGAGGACTCCTCCAGGCGCGCGATGTGCAGCGTTAGGTAGGAGACTTCATCGGGGGTTAAAGCGCTGTCGAGGCGCAGCTCAATCAGGTTAGCTACCATCTGGGCGGTCTCGACGGCATCGGGGTAGCGGGCGGAGATGGCGGTGGCGACTTGGCGGTCGTCGGAGTCGAGCTGTTGGTGCTCCGCCATGCGTACGAAGAGGTAGCGCAGGTGTGTGATGAAGCGGGCGACGGAGATGTCCTCGCTGTTGAGCTCAGTATTGTTGTGTGAGCCGATAACGGCCAGGATTTGCTGAATCAGACCTGTCATGCGGTAAGTGCCGGAGAGATCCCCGACCGCGAAGCCGGCGTTGACCAGGTGCAGCGTGATGGCCACGGCCTCGTCAGGGGCTAGTGGCTTGTGCAGTCCACTGTTGATGGCGGCGAGCAGTTTCTGCGCGAGGGCAAAGTCATCGGCGTAGAGGTGGCGTACCTCAGCTTCCAAGGGATAAGCCACAGGCTTGCCCCGGCTGACCGCACCATGGATGTGATCCGCAATCGCTACGACGAGCGTGAGTTTGCTGCGCAGAGCCTCAGACATGTCGACGGAGTGCATGGCGTCGATGACCAACTGCACGTATTCGCCGGGAATACCAGCAATCATGGCGGCGAGGTGGTCAGGGTCGCGGCCGGTATCCGGGACGAAGACCTTCACCACCTTGGCCGGGTCAACCTCAGTGCCAGGCTTTGCCTGGAAGCCAATGCCGCGGCCGGTGACAATGACGTCCTCCGCGCCGCGCCGTGCGAGAACGACGTTGTTATTGAATACTCGCAGCAGTTGCACAAGGCACCTTTCTCGTTGAGGTTAACTTGTTAAGGCTAGCCGGATGAGGCTAGCCGGTTGAGGCTAAAACGACCAAAGCCGGCCACGATGGTGATTACATCGAGCCAGCTTAGTCAGGGTTCGTTAAAGGCGTGCTAAAGGTTCCCTACTGGATCCTTTAGCGGGTCGTGGTGATGACCGTATCGCCAGCGGAGGCATGGTTGAGGCCAGCCGGGGTGACGGCAGACAGTGCCTTGGTGTTGGTCACGGCCAAGACGATGGTGGTGTCGTAGCCGGCTTCGGTGACCTTGGCGAAGTCAACGGTGGCAAGCAGCTCGCCCTGCTTGACGGTGTCACCCTTCTTGACGGCCGGGGCGAAACCTTCGCCCTTCATCTTGACGGTGTTGATGCCGATGTGGACGAGGACCTCCACGCCGTCCTCGGTCTTGATGCCGTAGGCGTGGCCGGACTTCATGGCGCTGACAATCGTGCCGCTCACCGGGGAGTAAACGTCGTTGCCCTCAGGGACGATGCCCACGCCATCGCCCAGCGTGCCGGCGGAGAAGACCGGGTCATCGATCTCAGCCATCGGGACAACCTTGCCGGCAGCCGGGGAAGCAATGTCGGTGGTGGTGCCAGCGGCAGGCTCAGCAGCCTTGGCCGGGGCGTCTGCCTTGGTAGCGGTTGCGGTGGCAGCGCCAGCACCGGCGCCGGCGGCAGCGGTGCCTGCGGTTGCGGGGGCGTCGGCAAGCGCGGCGTTGTCAGCGTTGTCAGCGTTGTCGAGCTCGGCCGTCTCAGCTGCCTCGCGGGCGGCCTTGGCCTCAGCGCGCTCCTCCGGGGTGCGGTAGTCGGTGAAGAGGATGAGCAGGAAGGCCACGAAGAAGGCCACAGCAATGGAGATGGCGTACTTGGCCATCGGGGTGAAGACCGGGATGGTCAAAAGGGAGGTGAAGACGAAGGCATCGGTAGTAATGCCGTTCGTGCCCAGGGTCAGCAGAGCCACGGTCAGACCACCAGTGAAGCAGCCCACCAGCATGCGCGGGTAAATCCTCTTGTAGCGCAGGTGGATACCGTAGAGGGAAGGCTCAGACACACCACCGAGCAGGCCGGCCAGGAGGGCAGAGCCAGAGGTCTGGCGCATCACGTTGTCGTGGTCACGGATGGACAGAGCCAGCACACCAGCGGTAGCACCGAAGCAGGCGAAGTTCCATGCGCCCATCGGGCCCTGGATGAAGTCATAGCCCAAAGTCTGGATGTTGACCAGCATGAGGGCGTTAAGCGGCCAGTGCAGGCCCAGCGGAACCAGGAAGGGGTAGAGCATCGGGATGGCCAGAGCGAAGACGAATGGAGCGTTGTCATTCATCCAGGACAGGCCGGCGCCAATGCCGTTACCGGCCCACACGCCGAAGGGGCCAATGAGGAAGGCCGTCAGCGGGATGAGGACGATCATGGTGAGGAAGGGAACGAAGACCATGTGCACCGCGGACGGGATGATCTTTTGGAAACCCTTGTAGAAGAGGGCGGCGACAGCAGCCATGATGAGCGGGACGAAGACGTTTCCGCCGTAGTCCTGCAGCTGCATGGTCATGCCAAAGATCTCAATGGAGCACTGCTCCGCACCGAGGGTGTCGTTGGTAGCACACTGGACCGCGGGGTTCTCTGAGAGATCGAGGAACTCCGGGGTGAATAGCGCGAGCATGACCGCCGCGGGAACCCAGGGGTCGATGCGCAGCTTCTTACCAGCGTTATAGGCCACCATCACCGGCAGGAAGAAGAAGACGGAACGCCACATGGCATCCACGAAGAACCAGGAGGCCGGCTTGTCCGGGGAGCGGAAGTCCACGACGCCGAAAGCATCCAGCACCGAGGCGAAGGCGATGACCAGGGAGGCACCCAGCAGCACGCCCAGGATGGGGCGGAAGGAATCCGAGAGATACTCGAAGAAGGTATCCATCCACGGCACCTTGCCCTTGGACTTGGCGCGGGCCGCGGCCTTGACATCGTCGTTGGATTGGCCGGCGGAGGCGCCGGCGTTCTTCATCTGTGGGAGAGCGTTGATCTCGTCATAGACCGTGGCCACGTCACCGCCGATGACCACCTGGTAGTTGCGGCCACCCTGGGGCACAGCGCCCATTACCTTGGGGATAGATTCGAGTGCTTCCTTATCGGCTTTGGAGGCATCAGCCAGCTCAAAGCGCAGGCGCGTAGCGCAGTGCGTGAAAGAGGTGATGTTCTCCGCTCCGCCGATGCCATCCAAGATGGCCTCGGCTGCCGAGCGAGTTTCCGTCGACATGAGAATCCTTTCGAGAGTAGACGGGCGCTGTGGCTAAAAACCACAAAAGACCTAGGCCACAATGGTTCATAATGAACCATCCCCACACGGCTAAGAGTGGGGAGCCTAGGTCTTGCCCGAAGTAACAATCCTGGTTAGGAGCCTACTCCGGGGGTTTAATGGAGACAAGTTTCTGTGGGATAGCGCACTTTGTCTTCGGGTGAGGTGCCAGTGGCCTGGGGAGTTGCTGATGGAAAGTGGTAGGTCGGCGGCGAGAAGAGGTGCGTTCCCGTACTGTGAAAGTGTCGTAGTGTCACTGTGTGCCCCACTATGTGAGCCCGGGTACACGCTTTCTAAGCAGAGAAAGGTTTCTCATGACCGCCAAGTCCTCACGGAATTCCGCCTTTATCAGCGTCATTGGGCGCGGCTTCGACGGTTTGGACGTTGCTGCTGTGGCTCAGGAACTAGGGGCCACCTTCGCCCAGGTAGATGACTTGGGAACCACGCTCAGTGAAGTCCTGGAGAATGCCCCTGCGGGCAACCTGGTCCTCCAGGGCACCGGCGTTATGGACTTTGATGCCAAGGCTGCCGCCGCCCTGGGCCTGCCCTTCGTGCTGATTTCCGCCGCACCCGCACGCGCCGCGGAGCTGGCGCTGAACCACGCGCGCTCGGTGGGAGCTACGGTGGTGGGCGCGTTGACCGACGTCTCCTCGGTTCCTAGTGCGATTTCCTCCCTGGAGGAGATCGCACCGTATATGAGCGCTGAGCTCTTCCAGAAGCAGCTTTTGGATCAGGCCCGTGAGATTGGCGCGCGCATCGTGCTGCCGGAGGGCGAAGATGATCGCATCTTGGAGGCTGCCGGTGAGCTCATCAAGGGCAAGGTGGCTAAGCTGACGATTTTGGGTGATGGGAACGTTGAGAAGCGCGCCCAGGAACTCGGGATTGACTTGTCCAGCGTGGACATCATCAACCACCTGGAATCCCCGCTGGTAGAAGAGTTTGCAGCGGACTTCGCGGAGCTGCGCAAGAAGAAGGGCGTGACGCTGGAGCAGGCGCGCGAGACGATGAAGGACGTGTCCTACTTCGCCACGATGATGGTGCACAAGGGCTTGGCCGATGGCATGGTCTCCGGCGCGGCGCACACCACGGCGCACACCATTAAGCCTTCCTTCCAGATCATTAAGACCAAGCCGGAGGCCTCGGTGGTCTCCTCCATCTTCCTCATGGTGATGCCGGGCCGCCTGTGGGCCTTCGGTGACTGCGCGGTGAACCCGAACCCGACACCGGAGCAACTCGGCGAGATCGCCATCGTCTCCGCGCAGACCGCAGCACAGTTCGGCTTGGACCCGCGCGTGGCGTTGCTGTCCTATTCCACGGGTACTTCGGGCGCTGGCCCGGATGTGGAGAAGGTGGGGCAGGCCGTCGAAGTGGCTCGCGGCATCGATTCCTCCGTGGCGGTGGATGGTCCGCTGCAGTTTGACGCTGCCTGCGACCCTGGCGTGGCCGCCAAGAAGGCGCCGGAATCCGACGTTGCGGGTAAGGCCACGGTCTTCGTCTTCCCAGACCTGGAGGCCGGCAATATCGGTTATAAGACGGCACAGCGCACCGGTGGTGCACTGGCGGTGGGTCCGATTCTGCAGGGGCTGAACAAGCCGGTCAATGACCTTTCGCGCGGCGCGACCGTTCCAGACATCATCAACACGGTGGCTATTACCGCAATTCAGGCAGGGGTGAAGTAGATGGCGTACGTACTCGTTCTCAACTCGGGTTCCTCCTCGGTTAAATTCCAGCTGGTGGACCCGGAAAGCTCGGCCACGGATACGCCGCTGGTCTCCGGTTTGGTGGAGCAGGTCGGTGAGCCGCAGGGTGCGGTGACCGTCAAGACGGGCGGTGAAGAATTCAAGGAAGAGCTGGAGATTCCCACCCACTCCTTCGGCTTGGACCGCGCGTTTAGCATCATGCATGAGCACGGCGTGGGCCCGACGGATGTCGAGGTCATCGCCGTGGGCCACCGCGTGGTGCACGGCGGGCGCCTGTTCAGCGAGCCGCAGCTCATCGTGGACCAGATCGAGTCCATGATCGAGGACCTCATTCCGCTCGCGCCGCTGCACAACCCGGCGAACCTGGACGGCATCCGCGTGGCGCGCAAGCTGCTACCGGAAATCCCGCACGTGGCGGTCTTCGATACGGCCTTCTTCAATCACATGCCGCCGGCGGCAGCGCTGTATGCGATCAACAATGATGTGGCCTCGCAGTACGATATCCGCCGCTACGGCTTCCACGGAACCTCCCACGAGTTCGTTTCGCAGCAGGTGCCGAAGCTTCTTGACCGCGACCCGGGGCATGTTCACCAGATCACGCTGCACTTGGGCAACGGTGCCTCCGCCGCGGCGATTCGCAACGGCCGCCCGATCGATACCTCGATGGGCCTGACCCCGCTGGCAGGTTTGGCCATGGGCACGCGCTCGGGCGATATTGACCCAGGTATTATCTTCCACCTCTCGCGTGAGGCGGGTATGTCGATCGATGAGATCGACAACCTTCTGAACAAGCGCTCCGGTGTGAAGGGTATTGCGGGTGTCAACGATTTCCGGGTGCTGCGCGAGCGCATCAACAACGAGGACCAGGATGCCTGGCTGGCCTATAACATCTACATCCACCAGCTGCGCCGCTTCATTGGTGCGTACATGATTGCGTTGGGCCGCGTGGACGCGATTACGTTTACCGCTGGCGTGGGTGAGAACGATACCGAGGTCCGCCAGGATTCGTTGTACAACCTGGATATGTACGGCATTGACTTCGATAAGGAAGCCAACCTGGTGCGCTCCAAGGAGCCGCGTATGATTTCGACCGCGGATTCCCAGGTCAAGGTCTTCGTGGTGCCGACGAACGAGGAGCTGGCCATCGCGCAGAAGTCCGCGGGTATTGCGGCCATGGCCCGGGAGGCGGGCCTGTACTAAGTCGAACGTCGGCTATGCCGACGGCTAGAACATCGTGACCGGGCGGACCTTATTGGCCAGGTCCACCAGCGCGTAGCGGTGGCGGGCGAACGGTGCCTGGCGGGCTAGTGCCCGCAGGGTATCCGCCAGGCCATAGCGCAGGCCGCGCTGGGTAAAGGGGAACTCGAAGAGATCGTTGGGGGAGGCCGCGGCCTTGAGGTCTGATTCACGCAGGAAGGTCAGCCCGGCGGAGATGACCGCAATCTTGATCTGCAAAAAGCGCGGCTCGTTCTGCGGAATCTCCTCCAGGCGGCGGGCGGCGCGCCGGATGCGGGACTCGGAAAGGTCGTGCACGATGAGCTGCAAAACCGTGGTCAAGCGGGCCATGCGGTGGTGACGCGAGGCATTGGGGACCTTATCCAAGGTGGCCACGGCGAGCTCCACCTGGTGCTCGGCGCGCAGCTGGCGGGCCAAGCCGAAGGCGGAGGAGACCGTCGTCGGGTTCGTGGCCCACACGATGCCGTAGAGACGCAGCGAATTGAAACGCAGGTGGGCCGGATCATCGGTGATGTGGTCCCAGATGCCCGGCTGGTCCTCAAAAGCATCATTGGGCAAATCCGCCAGCGAGGTGGTGAGGTTGGCGCAGGCGCGGGCAACGGAGGCGTCGATCAGCGCGGCCTCCGAATATCCCAGCTGCTGCAGGATGAGCTCGTTGACCGCGCCGATGGCCAGCTTCGGTGCGGCCTCACCGGGCAGGACGTCGAGGACGTGCGCGAAGTGGGCCTGGGCCTCACGGTATTTGTCCAAGAGCAGTTCGGTCACGCCCGAGTACCAGTGGAAGCGCCAGTCCTTGCCCAAGCGCTCCTCGATGGAGGTCAACCACTCGCGGGCCTGGCCGATATAGCCCAGGTCAATCATGGCGCGCACCACGCCGAGGGGAATCTCGGCGGACTCTTCGTACTCCGGGGCCTGCATGGCCTGGCGCAGGGTTTCTAGCGCTTCCTGCGGCTCGGTATAGGAGGAGCCCTGCAGCAGCGGAGCTCCGATGTCAGAGCGGACAACCAGCGGGATGGGCAGCGCGGAGACCACCTCGGGGGCGGTGATGCGGACGGTGCGGTCGATGCCATCGATGAGCTGGTCTGTGCGGAAGACCAGGTGCTTCGTGCCGAAGGTCGTACGCTGCGGGGAGAAGACGGAGTGCTGGGCCGGGTGCTGGATGCCATCACGGAGCGCGATGACCTCGCGCAGGACGCCGAAGAGCTGGTCACGCAGCTCGGCGACGGACGCGAAGCGCTGCTCCGGGTCAGGGTCAGTCGCGCGCAAGAGCAGGCGGTAGAAGGAGAGGTAGCGGCGCAGCAGCGGCTCCTCCGTGGGGGAGGGCAGGCCGGGCTTATAGACGCCATCCTCCACCGGCAGTTTCAACGTCAGGCAGGCCAGGGTGCGGCCGATGGTATAAATATCGCTGGCCACCGAGGGGCCCTGGGTGGAGATCTCCGGCGCCTGGAAACCCTGCGTGCCGTAGATGTGGCCGAAGGCGCCGATGCCGGAGACCGCGCCCAGATCGATGAGTTTGACCTGGTCCTCGGTGACGATGATGTTGGAGGGCTTTAAGTCGTTGTAGACCACGCCGCGGGCGTGCAGGTAATCCAGGGCGGGCAGGATTTCCAAGATATAGGCAATGGCCGTATCGACCGGGAAGCGGTCATTGGCCTGGTCGTTGCGGCGCTGCTTCAGCGAAGGTCCGCCGACGTATTCCATGACGATGAAGCCGCCGGGCACGCGGGGATCATCGATGAAGTTGAAAATCTTGACGATATTCGGGTGCGTGATATCCGCGAGGAACTCGCGCTCCGCCTCCGCAGTCGCCGTTTCCTCGGCGGAGTTGGTGGATTGCATGCCCTTGAGCACCACGATGCGCCCGGAGACGAAATGGTCATTGGCCAGGTAGATCCAGCCCAGCCCGCCATGCGCCAGCACGCCGAGGATTTCGTATTGGCCCGCCACCATGTCACCCGGCTTAAGCTGCGGCGGGGCGGCGCGGGGCGCATCCTGCGGATCGATGAGTGCTTGAGTGGGATCATCCGGGACGACGAAGGGCAAGGTGGCCATGCCATCGGCCACTTCGCGGTCGGTGCGCTTGGTGCTGCGGCGCTGGCGGAAGGTATCGAGCGCGCGGCGGCGGGAGGCCTGCGAAGGGTCCTCTGCTTTGCGACGATCTCGCAGCTGCCCCAGCTCCTCGATCAGTGCCGCGATGTTGTCTGAATCGACGTATTCGCCATCGCCAGGCTTGTTCGTCGCGGTGCCGGGCGTGCCGGGCTGACCGGCGGGGGAGAGGACGGCGCCAGTGGCGGTGGGATCATCCTCGTCGGGGTCGTCAGCGAAAGGATCGAAAGGTACGGCCGCGGTGCGGTCGGAGGCTTCCGTGTTGTCGGCGCCGGAGGCTGCTGTTCCCGGATCGCCTGGTTCCGCAGGCGAGGTGCTGAGAAGGTGATCCTCCGAATAATCGTCATCGTCATCCGCGAAGGGATCGAAGCGGACGGCTTGCGTGGCGTCGGCAGGAGCTTCGGGCTCCGCGGTCTCGTGCTCTTCGGGCGTGAGGTGGTCGAGCTCATCCTCGCTGAAGCGGTGCGACATTAGTGTCCCTCCTTCTTCTCGCCGGGTGGGTTGCTGGTTGGGGAACTCGGCTGGGATTCCGTCGCGGATGGGGTCTCATCGAGGTACTTCGGCGCCGGGAGCACCGGCTGTTCCATATAATCTCCCAACCACGTGCTGAAGAGCCTCTGCCAGGTCCCGTCCTTGCGAATGCGCTCCAGCGTGGAGTTCACCTGACGGATAAGCGGGCGCGAGTCATAGGTGCCATCGGGTTTGCGCACGGCCACGCCATAGCTTTGGCTTTCGAGGGGACCACCGACAATCTCGGTGTAGCGATCCTGGGCCAGCATGCCGGAGAGCAGCGCATCATCCACCACGATGCCATCCGCTTGCCCCAGTTGCAGGGCCATGAGGCAATCGCCCCAGGCGCGGGTTTCTAGGATGTCGGAAGCAGGCGCGTGCGTGCGTATCGCGTCCACCATGGTGGAACCCTTTGTCGCACACAAGGTCATCCCAGCGGTATCCGCGATGGACTCAATGCCGGAGTTCTTCAGCACCAGCAAACGCGCGTCAGTTTGCATATAGGGAATGGAGAAGGAGACTTCGCGCTGGCGGCTGGAGCTAATCGTCATGGTGCGGATGACGATATCCACCGTGCGATCATTGAGCGCACGCGCACGTTCGGAAGCCTCCACGAAGCGGAAGTCCACCTTGTTGGGATCCCCGAAGATATCGCGGGCGATTTCGCGAGCAATATCGACCTCGAAGCCGCGGACCTCGCCGCTGGCGGTATCGCGGTAGCTGAGCAGGTTATTGGAGCGATCCACACCCACGATAAGCCGGCCGCGCGCCAGGATATCGGGCACGCGCTCCTCCGGCTTCTTATCGTCCGGGCGGTAGGAGCCATAGGCCTCTTCGGTGCTTTGCTTGGACGCCTCGCCGGCGCCAGCGGGCTCGATGATGGCATCCTCCGGCAGTGGTGGTCCCGGCGTGGAATCGAGGTTCGCGGTGGAGGGCAGGATGGGGTCCTGCGTGCTGGGCGGCTCCGGCTCACAGCCACTGAGCGCCACGGCGCTGCTGAGCAAGAGCAAGGCTGTGGTCCACGCTAAGCGTTGAGAGTTTCGGCGGCGCATCACAGGTACTCCTGCAGACGGGGACGAATACCTAGCCATACGGCAATAATCGCACCAAAGGTGGCCAGGAGCACGCCGGTCGAGACCATCGTCATGGCATTGAGCCCCTGGACCAGATAGGTGCGCATGGCATCGCGGGCTTGATCGATGAGTGCTGCCAAGGAGCTATCCACGGCGTTGAAAGCACTGGCGGCGGTCGGGTCACCATCCGGATCGATGGCGGTGGCCTGGTAGAGGGCAGCATCGTAGTCGCCCATGGCAAGGTCCTCGGTGAACTTCTCGTGCGTGGATGTCCAGTCCTCCACTGCCTGCTTGGCGCGGGGAATCAGGGAGGGATCGGAGGAGGGGAAGTCGTCGTCGTTAAGCGCCTGCTCATAATCCCGCAGGGCCTGGTTAACGGAGTACACCGTGGAGCTAAAGTGCACGGACATGTCCTGCTCGGAGGAGCGCAAGACTAGCGCGAGAGTCTCCGAGGTGCGCATCTGCTGGGCCTCGATGCGCGAGGCAGTCAGTGAGTCCCAGGGGCGCGACACCGTCTCGAAACCCTGGTGGCCCGAGGCCCACGTGGCGAAGTTGGAGGCGGAGGCCCACACCAGCGCGAGGAACAGCAACCCCGTGGCCGCCACGAAGCCACGGTTGAAGCGGCGGCGGGTCAGCCGCCACAGCCACCACTGCGCCAAGCCGAGGAAAATGAGTGCGGCAACCAGCCCGGACAGCGGAACCCACTGCGGGCGGGTCAGACGCTGCTGCTGTTGGCTCACCTTCTCCGAGGTCAGGGTGAACAGCTCCGCGGCGGCGGGGAGAATCTGGGTCCGCATGAGCGCCGAGGCGTTGGACATATAGGAATTCGCCACGGCGTGGCCCGCGCGGTGATTGACACGCGCCTTTTCCACGAGGGCGGTGTACACCGGCAACTCGCGTTGGATAAAGGTGACGAGCTCGCGCACGCGCTCATCCTCGGCGGAGGTGCCCACGATGGCCTGCGTGGCGGCGACCGACGCGGCATCGATGGCCTCGTTATAGCGGTTGCGGTTATGCTCCGGTTCGACGCCCGCCTGCACGAAGCCGGTGGTGGCCACGGTATCGGCCAGAGACAGGTTGGTGTAGAGGTGATGCGCCGCATTCGACATCGGCTCCGTGGAGGTCAGCAGAGTATCCAGGTCATCGTGGCGCGCGGCCGAGGAAGAAGACATAGAAAACCCGGCTGCCGCGAGCGCGGCGGTCAGGATGACGGTGACCGTAAACAGCTTGCCGGGCGTGGTGGAAGCAAAGCTATAAAAGCGCCGGAGGACGCGCGCTGGGCCGGAGAAGGAACTCATGGCCAGCTGCGTGGGGCGGCTAAAAGCCGGGGCAGCAGGCTCGGTGACCTCATCGAGCCAATGATCGCCCCATGATTCGGGGGAGTGCTCGCGCAGTTCGGTGGCCGGGCCGGTCATTCCCTTAGGATAGCGCCCCGCACCCCATCGCGCGATGATTTGGGGCAGGGTGGCGTGGGCTTATTCTCGCGTATCGTATAAGACATGTGTACACGCGTTAACCCAGAGCTTTCCGGTGATGGCTGGTCTAAAGGTCCGGGCGGGGTGCCGGTATGGGGCAAGTTTGGAGCAGCTGGCCTCTTCCTCGTGGCGGGGGACCAAGTGCTGCTGCAGCATCGCGCTACGTGGACGAATAACGGTGGGACCTGGGGAATCCCGGGCGGGGCGCGGGATAAGCCGGAGTCCTCGGAGCAGGCCGCGCTGCGGGAGACGGAGGAAGAAACCGGAATCTCGCCGGCGGACGTCGAGGTTCTAGGCTCGCTCGTTACCGCCGGGCCCTTCGAGGAAGGCTGGACTTATACCACGGTGTTAGCGCGGACGGTTTCGGGGCAGCGCTTGGCCACGACCGCCAACGAAGAATCTGCTGAGCTGCGCTGGGTGCCCTTGAACCAGATAGAAGAGCTGGAGCTTTTGGCTCCCTTCCGGGAAGCACTGCCGCGGCTGCTGAAGTATTGGGAAGAAAACGGCAGCTGATACAGGCGCGCGGCGGGAACCTGTGGCACGCTGTAGGACATGATTGAAGTAGCCGGACTGACCAAACAGTACAAGTCTGTCCGCGCCGTCGATGACCTCACCTTTCAGGTGGAGCCGGGCCAAGTGACCGGCTTTCTGGGCCCCAACGGCGCTGGAAAATCAACGACGATGCGCATGATCCTGGGCTTGGACAAGCCCACCGCTGGCACCGCCCTAGTGCACGGCAAACCCTACCGCGAGCTGAAGAACCCGCTGCGTGAGGTGGGCGCGCTTCTCGACGCCAAAGCGGTCCACGCCAACCGCACCGCCGCTAACCACCTGACGTGGATGGCGCAAGCCAACGGGATCCCCACCTCCCGCGTTGATGAGGTGCTCGGGCTTGTGGGCTTGGCTGATGTTGCGGGTAAGAAGGCCGGCGGCTTCTCCCTTGGTATGGGGCAGCGCCTGGGCTTGGCGGCTGCATTGCTGGGGGACCCGGGCGTGCTGATTTTGGATGAGCCGGTCAACGGCCTGGACCCGGAGGGCATTCGCTGGGTGCGCTCGCTCGTGCGCGCGCTGGCAGCAGAAGGCCGCACGGTGCTCATCTCCTCCCACCTGCTGGCGGAGATGGCGCAGACGGCCGACCACTTGGTGGTCATTGGCCGCGGCAGGCTCTTGGCTAATCAGCGTACCTATGACTTTGTGAAGGAGAATTCCAGCTCTTCGGTCATCGTGCGCTCGGAGCACCTGCGCGAGTTCGGCTCGGCGCTCAAGGAAGCCGGGATTTTTTACCACGAGTCGGCTGATGAGGAACAGCGACCAACGCTAGTGATTCCTCACCAGACCACGGACTACGTGGGCCAGCTGGCTTATTCCACGGGTGTGCCGCTGACGGAATTGACGCTCCACCGCGCCTCGCTGGAAGAGGCTTATGTGGCTATGACGGATCGCGCGGTGCAGTACCAGGCGGAGGCACCGCAGGAAGGGGTACACCGCTAATGTTTCTCAATACTGTTCACTCGGAGTGGACGAAGCTGCGCACGACGAAGTCCTTCTGGTGGACCACGGTCCTCATCTTCCTCATTGTGACCGGCTGGACGCTGCTGAACTCGCTCAACGCGGGCGAAGCGGTTCTGGGTATTAGCCCGCTGCAGGAGCGCAGCCTGGGTTCCATCATCTTGCTCATGGGCATGCCGATCATCATGATCCAGGCCGCGATGGTGGTGACTACGGAGTACCGCTATAGGACGCAATCCCTGACCTTCATGGCCAACCCGAAGCGTTGGACCGTGGCCTGCGCCAAGCTGCTGCTCTACGGAGTCATTGCGGCGATTATTGCTTTTTTGGGCTTGGTGTACATCTTCGTGTTGGCGGATGTGACGGCCAACGAATCTGCGGCGGAGGCCTTCCAGCCCTTTGCCAGCGAGGATGGCAAGTACATGTTGTGGGCCTTCCCGCTCGCCGCTTTTGGCCTGGTTGCCTTTGTTCAAGGCTTAGGCATGCTGCTGCGGCAAACCGCCGGCACGGTGGCTATCTGCCTCATCTTGTACTTGGGCTTGGAAAATATCGTGCGCGTGCTGCCGCTGGTGGGCGATAAAGTCATTCACTTCATGCCCTTTACCGCCTTCCAGAACTGGGCGGTGAACTATGTGGATGAGAACGCGCCGTGGTCATCGGTAGGCTTTGAGGCTCTCGTCTTCTTCGGCTGGGCCGCAGTTCTGTGGATTGTGGGCGTCATCGTGCTGGAGAAGCGCGACGCGTGATTCCCTATCCACTCCTGGCTACATTGGCGCTGTTGTCCGCAACAGCGCCTTTTGCCACAGATATGTATTTGCCGGTGATGCCGGAGATTGTCTCCGATCTGGGCACCACCCGGGCCATGGTGCAGCTGACCATCTCGGGCTTCTTCATCGGCATGGGGGTGGGTCAGCTCGTGATGGGCCCGCTGTCCGACGCCATCGGGCGCAAACGCCTCCTTATTGCCGGTGCCGCCCTCGCGCTGGCGGCCTCTGTCCTGGCAGCGATGGCTCCTACCGCCACCGTTCTCGTGGCCGCCCGTGTGCTGCAGGGCCTCGGTGGCGGTGCGTGCACGGTGCTGGCCCGCGCGGTGGTTCCTGACCTTGTGCACGGATCGGCGGCTGCGAAGGCTTATTCGCTGCTCATGGCACTGCAAGGCATCGCACCGGCGGTGGCCCCGGTGCTCGGCGGCGTCCTGGCGGAGCCGTTGGGCTGGCGTGGCATCTTTTGGGTGCTGGCTGGGCTGCATGCGGTGCAATTGGTGCTGGCGGTTGCCATCGTCCCGGAAACCGCGGGCGGGCGCTCCCGCGCCGGGCTGTTTCGCACGGTCGCGGGCAACTACTGGGCGGTGCTGACAAATGCCCGGGTGTGGGGCTACTTGGTAACCATGGCCTTCGGCTTCTGCTCGATGTTTTGCTACATCTCCGCCTCGGCCTTCGTGGTGCAGGACCAGTGGGGATTCTCGCCCTTGGGCTATTCGCTGATCTTCGGCATCAACTCCGTGGGCCTCTTTATGGCCACGCTGGTGAATTCGCGGGCGATGGATTCGGTCTCCCCGGCGGTCATGTTGCGCATCGGCGTGACCGGCGTTTTCGTGTGCGGGGTGCTCTTGTTGCTGTCGGTGCTGTTTGGCGCTCCGGTCTGGGTCTGCCTCACTGTGCTTTTTGCCTGCGTGGCGCCGACCGGCTTCATCATGGGCAACGCCACGGCGTTGGCCACGGGCCTCATGCGCCCGCGAGCGGGTAGCGTCTCCGCCATCATGGGCTTCGGCCAGTCTATGTTGGCCAGCGCCATCAGCCCGCTCATGGGCTGGGGCTCGAACGCAGCGCTGACCATGGCCATCGGAATGGTGTGCTGCAGCTTCATCTCGCTGTGCGGCCTTGTGGTATCCACGCGGCTGGCCCGCGGCGCCTCGTAGCGCGCAGCGCCGCCTAGTGCGGAGCTGTGCACCAGGACGTTGCACAAGGTCCCGAGTACAAGCCGCTGAGCAAACGGGTACCGTCACAAGACACCGAGCACCGCGTGCTACGCAGTTGGAGCCTTGCAAACGGCATCTCACAAAAGGCATCTTGCAAACGGCGCACTGCAGAAGGCATCAGTCAAAGGGCGTCTTTGCCTCTGAAAACGCCTTTTGCGGGCGCTAGTTGGCGTTTTTAGGACCAAAAGCGCCTTTTGGTAGACGCCTTCTAGGAGATGCCTTCTGCGTGCTGTTCGGCTCCCTTGGCAATAAGGGAACCACGTGCGGGTCCCCATGCATCCCCTACTGCAGGGCGGAGGTCAGGCGCATGACGTTGTCCACGTAGCGGCGCAGCAGGCCGCGTTCGTTCCACTCCTCGAGGGTGAGCTCGTGGCAGACCTTCTTGTAGTTGCTGGCCAACTGGGTGAAGTCATCGATGAGGTCGCCCTTGGCCACCAACATGGTCGATTCATAGTTGAGGCCGAAGGAGCGCATGTCCATGTTGGAGGAACCAAACATGCACAAGGAGTCGCGCTCCGGCAGGTTCGGGTCCGCAAGAATGAACTTGGAGTGCAGCACGAAGGGCTCGGGGAATTGGAAGATCCGCACGCCAGCCTCCAACAGTGCTTGGTAGTAGGAGGACTGCGCGTGGTTGACCATGAACTGGTCCGCCTTCGCGGACACCAACAACTCCACCTCAACGTCGCGGTAGCATGCGGTGGTGACCGCCTCCAAGAGGGACTCGTCCGGGATGAAGTAGGGCGAGCAGAGAATGAGCTTCTCCTTGGCGTGGTGCACCACCGAATTAAACATGCGCAGGTTGGGTTCCGTGGTGTAACCGGGGCCGGAGGGGACCAACTGGAGGTGGTTGGAGTCGGCCGTCATGGCGTCGTCATAGGGCTGCATATCCAAGGACAGCTGCTCTTCGGATTCCAGGTACCAATCCACCGCGAACACCGAGGCCAAGGACGTCACCACAGGGCCGGTCATCTCGACCATGTAGTCGATCCATGCGCGGTCCTTGGTCTTGTACTCACGCTTGATCATGTTCATCGAGCCCAAGAAGCCCGTGTGGCCGTCAATGACCACGATCTTTCGGTGATTGCGCAAATCCGGGCGACGGAAGCGGCCTTTGTGCAGCTGCAGCGGGAGCATGAGCCGCCAGTCGACGTCAATCTTGGTGAGGCGTTTGCCCAGCGTGAAATAGCCCTTGTACTTCAAACTGCCGATCTGGTCTAGCAGCAGCTTGACCTCCACGCCGCGCTTTCGGGCGCGCGCGAGGGACTGGAAGAAGACATCGGTCACCTCATCCCAGGACTGGATGTAGATCTCAATGAGCACGTATTTCTCAGCACGGTCGACGGCCTGAGCCATGGCCAGGATGGCTTCCTCATAGGAGGCGTGCAGGCCTTTGTTGTGCCCAATGAGAGCTGGGTGGCCGGTGAGGTTGCGATTGAGCTGGATGAGGGATTCCACCTCCGGGGAGAGGCGGCCCGAGGGGTGGTTGGGGGTGGAGGCGGTGACGTCGCTAAGCAGCGCGTTGGCCTCCTGCTGGATGCGGTGGCGCCGGCGGTTGATATAGGGCGAGCCCATGAGCAAGAACAACGGCAGCCCCACGATGGGCAGCACAAGAATGGCCAACAGCCAGGCAGTGGAGCTGGAGGGGCGGCGGCCCTCGGGGACTACGCCGATGGCGATGATTTTGATGCCGTAATCAATAAGCAGCAGTACAAACTGCCAGACGGAGAGATCGATGTTGAGGTTCATGGCAGGCTAGCACACCGATGCGAAATCGGGGACATCGAAATCCGCGATCAGTGGAACGTGGTCGGAGGTCTTGTCGCCGGCGCGTTCAACCATGTCCACCTGCGCTCCTTGGACGAGGCGTGCGAGCGGATCGCTGGCCAGTTGGAAATCGATGCGCATGCCCTCGTTCTTCTGGAAGCGCAGGGACTTGTAATCAAAGTAGGTCCAGCGCTCCTCCTTAGTGAAGCGGCGGGTGACTTCCACCAGCCCGGCCTCCTCCAGCATCTGGAAGGCGGCGCGCTCCGGCTCGGTGACGTGCGTCTTGCCGCGGAAGAGCGACATATCCCAGACATCCTCATCCCGCGGCGCGATGTTGAAGTCACCCGTGAGCAAGAGTTTCGACTGCGCCCGAGTCGCCGCATAGCGCGCCAAAGAGTAGAGGAAGTCCAGTTTGTAGTCGAAGTGCCGGTCCGTGATGTCGCGCCCGTTGGGAACGTAGAGGGACCACATCTCAATCCCGCGGATGCGGGCTGATAGCGCCCGGGCCTCGCGCGCCTGCTCCTTGGCAGGGTCCTTGTGGAACCCAGGCTGACCGGGGAAGAAGGTCTGGATCTCTTCCGGCTCCTCCTTCGACAGGATGGCCACGCCATTCCATTGATTGAGGCCGTGGCAGGTGACGTGGTAGCCGGCCTCCTCAAAAGGCTCGCGGGGGAACTTCGCATCCGCCACCTTGGTTTCTTGCAGGCAGAGCACGTCGATGTCGTGCTTGGCCAGAAGATCCACCGCGCGCTGCGCGCGGGTGCGAACGGAGTTGATGTTCCAGGTAGCGATGCGCATGTGGTTTAGGGTACTTGAGGCAGGCGGCGGGCGTAACGGTGGCGGTGCTGCTCGAGGAAGCCGAGCTTCTCGTAGAGGCGAATTCCCGCCGTATTATGAGCCACGACCTGCAGGTAGGCCTTCTCCGCTCCCTGTGCCTTGCCCCAGGCCAGCATGTGCGCGCCCAGCGCGGTGCCCAGGCCCTTGCGGCGCCAGCCTTCGGCCACCTCCACGGCGGAGTAACCCAGCCACACGGTGCCGTCCCCGGATTCGGTGAGCGTGCCGCGCGTGATCGCGATGGTCTCACCAGCAGGGGAAAGGAGGCGTCCGAAGCCCATCGTGCCCTCAATGTGGCTTCGCAGGTACTCCAAAGCTAAAGGCGGCAAAGCTTGACCGCGGAAGTGATAGAGGTCGAGCCACTCGGAATCAGGCTGCTCGTCGATGCGGAAGTTGACGTCGCTCGGTGCTGGGAGATCCGCCAAATCGCGCACCATCACTAGGATTTCCGGCTCGAGCTCCCAGACTTTGGGTTCGGCCGCCACGAGCTTTTCTGCGGAGGCGCCGATGCGCTCCGGGATGGCCAAGCGCACAGGAAGATCGTGGCGCGCATAAAACGCGTCGATCTCCTCCATCGGTACCGGCAGAAATCCCGCGGAAGGGCCCAGCGGAATCGCGGAGTTTGAGCGGCCTGTCACGCCATCACCCGCGCGCAGGAGCCACTGGCCATCAGACGTCCACGTGTGCTCCTTGCCGGGGAAGGCGGCCGCGGTGGCCACCTCGACGGCGCGGATATCGGAATTGCGGACCGTGCGCGGGGAGAGGCGCTTAATGATCTTGAGCTGCTCCGGTGGGATCTCCACCGCGTCGAGCGAAGAGGGGTAGCCGCCCACCTCCTGTGGACGGATGACCAGCGGCTCGACGCTGAGCACGTGGCCGATGACATCGCTGTGCACGCCGCCGAAATCGCGCCGGGCCACCACGCGCTCGCCCACCTGGACGGCATCGGAGCGGAAGATGCGGGACATTAGTCCTCGTGCCCGAAGGGGTCTTCGTCCTCGCCCGGAACCCAGGTGAGGCCGGCCTCGGTCCAGCCGTTGCGCTTAATGGCCTTCTTGGCTTGGCGCTTGTAGCGGCCGGTAAGCACGTCGGTGTAGACGAAGCCGTCGAGGTGGCCGGTTTCGTGCTGCAGCATGCGCGCGAAGAAGCCATAGCCCTCGATGGAGATGTCCTCGCCCTTTTCATTCTTGCCGGTCACGCGGGCCCAGTCAGCGCGGCCGGTGGGGAAGCCCTCGCCCGGAACGGAGAGGCAGCCTTCGTCCTCGGAGCCGTCGTCAGCCGGCATGGTCTCCGGGATCTCGGAGGTTTCCAGCACCGGGTTGATGACGCAGCCGCGGCGCATGCCGCCGTCGGGAAGCTCGGTGCCATCCGGCCCGTCGGTGTCGGGGCAGTGGTAGACAAAGAGGCGCTTGTTCACGCCGATCTGGTTTGCGGCCAGGCCAACTCCGTGTGCGGCATCCATGGTTTCGTGCATGTCTGCGATGAGCTCCTGCAGCTCGGGGGAGTCGATGGGCTCGGTGACCGGCTCGGTGGGGTTGTGGAGGACCGGGTCGCCGTGGATAACGATGGGACGAATAGTCATGGCATACAGTCTAAGCATGCACTCCCTGTCAGACCTAGACGCCGCGATTTTGGACTTCGAGGCCCACGCCCCGCGCGATATCGGCGCCAAGGAGGAGGCCATCCGTGCGCAGCTGGACATTACTCCGGTGCGCTACCACCAACGCCTTAACGTGCTCCTTGATAACCCCGCCGCGCATGCTTCCTACCCGTTGTTGGTGACGCGTTTGCGCCGGCTTCGCGACGCCCGCGAGGACGTCCGGCGCGCCGCACACGACAATGCACCGGACTGAGGCCCATAGATACTAGAGTTGCCAGTGTGACTAATGTGAATCCGGAAAACTCTGCCTCGTCCGCTGACCGCGCGCGCCACGCCGCCGATTCCGATTCGGCTGCCGCCGCCCCGGCCTCCGCTAGCAAGCTCCCGCTGCGTGGTGTTGCCATGGTGCTCATCGCCGTGGCCGTCATGCTCGGCATGTGGGCTCTTTACGCCATGACCTCGGATGGTTCCGAGGACACCGCGCAGGATGCGCCCGCCAACGACGCCGCCGTCTCCGGTCCCGCCACCGGTGGCGTTGAAGGCGATGCTGCTACCGGCGGTGCGGAGGGCGAAGCCGACAAGAACAAGGACGCCGCCGAGCACGAGCGCCCGGCTGATGCCGACGCCGACTCGGAGAACGCTGACCAGGCCGGCGCGGAGCGCAAGGAGAACCGCGAAGAGAACGCTGAGGCGGGCGCCGCCGTAGGCAACTCTGACCGCCCGCAGGCGGAGATCCCCGTCAACGTTTTCAACAACTCCGGCCGCGCCAACTACGCCGCTGACGAGGCAGAGCGCCTCAAGACCGAAAAATTCAAGGTGGCCGAGGTAGGCAACATCAGCGGCGACGTCCTCGTCGCACCGCAGACCACCATCTTCTTCCCGCAGGGTGATGCGGCGGCCGAGAACCTGGCCAAGGAAGTCGCCGCCCAGTACTACGGCGGCAATGTTCCGGCGGAAGCCATTGCGCCTTACCCGGCCGAGCTGACCGGGGATTACACCAAGGGCGATGCCGTCGTCGTGGTCCTCGCCGTTCCCCAGGCCTAGGGAATAAAAACTTATTAAATTCACCCTGTTGGTGGATAGGATGAATGGGTGAATATTCCGGAAGAGAACTTCGCCCGCTCGCCTGAGCCCACGCTGGGCGTGGAGTGGGAAGTCGCCCTCGTTGACCCAGTGACCTGGGATCTCGTGCCGCGTGGTGCGGAGCTTATCGACGTTGTCCGCGCCTCCCACCCCTCCGTGCACCTGGAAAAGGAATTCCTCCAGAACACGGTGGAGCTGGTGACCGGGGTATGCCGGACTGTGCCGGAGGCGATGGGGGACTTGCAGACGTCGCTCAGCGCAGTGCGTGAAGCGGCCAATTCCATGGATGTGCGCCTGTGGGCCTCGGGCGGGCACCCCTTCACGGACTTCCGGAAGAACCCGGTTTCCTCCAAGGAGAGCTACTCCGAAATCATTAACCGCACCCAGTACTGGGGCCAGCAGATGCTGCTGTGGGGCACGCACGTGCACGTCGGCATCAGCCATGAGGAACGCGTGTGGCCCATCATCAATGCGCTGATGACGAAGTACCCCCACCTGCTGGCCATTTCCGCCTGCTCGCCGGGGTGGGAGGGGCTCGATACCGGTTACGCCTCCAACCGCACGATGCTTTACCAGCAGCTGCCTACCGCGGGCATGCCTTACCAGTTTGAGAACTGGGAGCAGTGGAAGTCCTACATGCGGGACCAGGCCATTTCGGGGGTCATCAACCACACCGGCTCGATGCACTTCGACGTCCGCCCGGCCTCGAAGTGGGGAACGGTGGAGGTGCGCATTTCCGATGCCGCCTCCAACCTCCGCGAGCTCTCCGCCATCGTGGCGCTCACGCACTGCCTGGTGGTGCACTATGACCGCATGATCGATGCGGGCGAAAAGCTGCCAACCCTCCAGCCGTGGCACGTGGCGGAGAACAAGTGGCGCGGTGCGCGCTATGGCATGGACGCGCTGGTCATCACCTCGCGCGAGACCGATGAGCGCTGGATCAAAGATGAGCTGGCGGATCTGTTGGTGGAGCTGACCCCGCTCTCAGAAGAACTAGGCTGTGCCCGGGAGCTGCAGCTGGTGCAGGAGATCATCGATTCTGGTGCGGGCTATGAGCGCCAGCGCCGCTTGTATGAGGAGACCGGCAGCTGGCAGAAGGTGGTCAAGGCCACCGCGGATGAGATGGAGCAGCTCCTGCCGCTCGCTGAGGGCTAAGCCCTAGGGGGCGAAGGTACAGATTGGTAAATAAGCCTTGTAGAACACGAGTTTTCGAGCCACTATTTACGAAAACGTACCTTGTCAAGACCTGGCGAACCGCCCCTAGCTCTTCTCCACGGCACGCTTGCGCGGCGCGACGAAGCCCCACACGGCGTAGACGGCGATAAAGACGATGCAAGACAGCGTCCACAGCGAGGTCGCCCACGGCTGGAAGGATTCGATCGCGTCGAGGTTGGCCGTGGACATGGTGAACCACACCGGGACCGACATGAAGGGCAGTGACACCACGAACAGGGCCGCCACGGAGGCAAGGCCGGCGAGCTGCTCGCCGAACTTCCCGGATAGCCGAGCAGTTAGCGCCTGGTTGACTGATACGAAGACCATGACCACGAAGGGGATGGTCCACACGAAGTGGTGGTACCAGGAGAAGGGGGAGACCAAGCAGGTGCTCAGGCCCGTTAGCGCGAAGGCCGCGGTACGGTTGCCGCGCAGGTATGCGGTGCGCAGCGCCAGGCAGGTAAGCGCGAAGACCACGATGACCGCCAACAGCCACCAGATGCCGCCATCGATGCCGAGCTCGCGGAACATAAGCGAGCGCAGCGACTTTGCTCCGGGGTTGGCATGCTCGCCCACGCGGGAAGAATTGAACATGGCATCGGTCCAGAAATCCATCGCGTCCGGCACGAAGAGGAAGCCAAGGACCACCGTGACCAAGAAAGTGATGACCGCCCCCGCGGCGGCCCACCAGCGCTTCTCAAAGAGCAAAGCCAACCCCATATAGGCCGGGGTCAGCTTGATGCCCGCGGCCAGTCCAATTCCTACGCCCGGCAGGCGGCGCTTAAGCGGCAGGAAATCCAAGGCCACGAGCAGCATCAAGAAGACGTTGACCTGCCCGTAGTACAGCGACCCGTGCATCGCCTCATTCGCCGGGGTGAGCGCGGTGAGCAGCACGGCGACGAGTACCGCGGCCGGGGTCATCTTCACGCCCCGCTCGCGGAAGATCATGACGACGATCGCCAGCACCGCTAGGAACATGAGCGAGGGCCAGATAATGGTCAGCGCACCCTTGCTGAAGAAGGGCAAAACCTTGAACAGCAGGCCCGCGAACGGCGGGTAGGTGAAGGGGAATTGGAAGATATAGGGGGCGTCGTAAAGCAGGCCGCCCGCGTTGAGGTCCTCGCCCGCCATGCGGTAGATGGAGAGGTCGAAGGGGAGGATGTAGGTGAAGGAGTGGGGTCCATCGTATTGGCTGAACTTGTACACCATCACAGCGATGCCCAGTGCGAGGACAGCGCATATCGTTGGTACGCCTTGCAGCTTCTTCACGTCGACTCTCCTCGAATGAGCACCTATTATTGCCTTTTGCAGCCTATATTAATGCTCCCTCATTTCCTGGGAGAAGGGGCCCGTGTCCTTACTTTCGGCGCAGGGAACGCGCGGCGGGGGACTCGTTGCGCAGCATCGAATCCGGCGTGCCGTACAGGCCCTCGCGGCGAGCGATACGCGTGGTTCTTTGTGCGGTCACCGGGCTGGTGATCATGGCGAAAAGGACAAGCAGCACCAGGATACCCAAGTCGCCGCGCTCAGCCACGCTGAAGCTTTCCGAACCCGTCACCTTGATGATGGCGCCCAGAATGGTGAAGATGAGCCCCGTGGTCTGTGGTTTAGCGATGGCATGCACGCGCGCCATCGTGTCCCCAAACCGTGCCACTCCAATCGCGGCCGCCAAAATGAGTATCGAGCCGACGAGGATGAGGATGATGGAGAGGACATCGGCAATCAGTGCGTAACTCATGAATCCCTCTTCCTGAAGCGAGTAACGGAGACCGTCGAAATGAATCCGAGGAGCGCCACGACCAGCATCGCGTTGGAGACTGTGGTGTCCAAGGTCCAACAGATATAGGTGGCCAGGGCGCATTGGAACATGGCCACGAGCCCGTCCATGGCGATGAGCCGGTCGAGCGAGTTGGGGCCGATGACGATGCGCCACGTGGTGATGAGGAAGGCCACCACGAGGAAGCCCGCGGCCACAGTGAGCAGGATGTTATACACGTCAGTATCCATCAGGGGTGGCTCCTTTCGAAGATGGCAATCATATCGGCTTCCAGCTTGCACACCGCCGCGATCTCCCGCTCCAAGTGTTCCTCAGAGTCAGCGTTGAGGAGATGGATGGTGAGCATGCGGTTGGCAATATCGATATCGGACACCGTGCCGCCCGGCTGCAGGTTATACAAGCTCACCGCCAGCGCGAGAACGAACTCGTTCTCCACGCGCATCGGCAACTTCACAATTGCGGTCTTCGGCACTTCCTGCGGGCGCACCGCCAGCCAGCCAACCTTGAGGGAAGCTTCCATTAGCTCCACAAACCACTGCGCCATGAAGATGAAAAGCTTGCCCCAGCTCACCGAAATTCCTGCCACGGGCATGGCCGGCAGCGGTAGCGCGAAGACGATGAACAGGCTGGCAAGCAGCCCGCCTGCCAGGTTCGCCACGGTGACTTCGCCCATGAGCATGCACCACATGACGATGATCCACACCATGAACCAGGGCCGGAAGCGGTGCTTAATCCCGGCAAATCTCATCGCGATACCTCCTTTTCATCCTTGCGCACGGTGGTGGGCAGAGCGGGCGTGGCGCTTGGCGACGTCCTCGTTGTCGGCGCCACCGGCTCCGGATCCGGGATGGGCTCGCTCCGGTTCTTGCGGGAATCCGCGCCCTCCTCGTAGCGCTCGGCGGGGTCTAGGTGGCGCGTCGGGGCCTCGGCGGAATCACCCAGCACGGCATAACGGTAGATGGAATCATCCTGCGCCGAGGTGGCCGCGCGGGTGGTGACACCGGAGATGGGGCCCGCCAGGAAGGACATCGACACCGAGGCGATGACGAGTAGGGACGTGGAGGCCAGCATGCCGAAGGGCACGCGGCCGACATCATCGCGATCTGCCAGTTCGACGTATTCGGTGACCTCGCCCAGCGGGGAAGGACGCACCATGGCGAGGTTGCCCTCGGGGGCATCGCCGCGGTCACGCAGGAAGCCCTTGGCCCAGACGAGCACCATGACATACAAGGTGAGCAGGGAGGTGACCACCGCGCCGCCGATGAGGACCCAGGACATCCACGAGCCCTCGTTCGCGCCGGCTTGGAGCAGCATGATTTTGCCCAGGAAGCCGGAGAAGGGAGGGATGCCACCCAGGTTCATGGCTGGGATGAAGTACAAGATGGCGATGAGCGGTGCGGTGTAGATCAGCGAGCCCAAGCGCCGCAGCGAGGAGGTACCGGCTTGGCGCTCGATGAGGCCCACGACCAAGAAGAGCGCAGTCTGCACCAGAATGTGGTGCACGGCGTAGAAGATGGCGCCTGACAATCCCTGCGCGGTTCCGAGGGCAACGCCGAAGATCATATAGCCGATGTGGCTGACCAGCGTGAAGGACAGCAATCGCTTGATATCCGATTGGGCGATAGCACCCAAAATACCCACGAGCATCGTGGCCAGCGCGACCCACATGAGCAGGCCATCCAGCCCTCCATCGGTGAAGATTGAGGTACGCGCGCGAATGATGGCGTAGACACCAACTTTGGTGAGCAGGCCCGCGAAGACCGCGGTGACGAGGGAAGGTGCGGTGGGGTAGGAGTCCGGCAGCCAGGCATCCAACGGGAAGACGGCCGCCTTAATGCCAAAGGCAATGAGCAGCACGGCGAACACTGCGGAGCGGGTGCCCGCCGGGATATCCTCCATCCGGATGCCAATCTGGGCCATGTTCATCGTGCCCACCGTGGCGTAGATATAAGCCAAGGCCAGTACGAAGATGAGCGAGGAGGCCATGGAGACCATGACGTAGCCCACGCCGGCCCGCACGCGCGCGGGCGAGGCGCCGAGGGTCAGCAGCACATAGGAGGCCACGAGGAAGATTTCGAAGCCCACGTAGAGGTTGAACAAGTCACCGGCCAGGAAGGACACGTTCACGCCCATGGTTAGCAACATGTAGGTGGGCAGGAAGGTCGCCACCGGCTCGTCCTTAGTGCCGTCGCGCACGCCCTGTGAAATGGCGTACCACATGACGGAGAACAGGACGACGGAGGAGGTAAAGAGCATGACCGTGGACAAACGGTCCGCCACCAGCGTGATGCCCACTGGGGCGTCCCAGCCGCCCACCTGCAGGGTTTGAATGCCGGTGGTATCCGCGATGAAAATCAGAGCGGCATTCACGGTGGCGAGCGTGAGCAGGGAGAAGAAAGCGATGCGGCGCTGCGCATTGGCATTGCGTGCACAAAGCATCGCTAGCGCGGCAGCCAAGGCCGGGATGATGATCGGCAGGGGGATCAGGTAGCTGATATAGGGCAGCAGCAGATCCACCAGGGGTGAGATGGTCTCACTCATCGGTGGCCTCCTTCACGGGAGCCTCGAAGAATTCGGGGCCAAATTTATCGCCTTCCTTGGTGTTGCGGCCGGTGGTCGGGTCATTGGAGGCGTCATGGTCGGGGGCAGCCGAGGCGTTGCCCGGACGTGAGGCAATCGCGGCGATGGCGGCGTCCTCGGTGTCATCCTCAATCACGTCCGCGGTGCGGTAGCGATATTGGCGGTAGGCCAAGGTGAGGATAAAGCCAGTCAGTGCCATCGAAATGACGATGGCCGTGAGGATCATCGCCTGGGCCAGTGGATCGGCGATGTCCTCGCCATAGGGCAAGGAGGTCCGGCCGTCGATTGGCGGTGAGCCCGCCTTGCCGCCAGCCATGAGCATGAAGAGGTTCGCGCCATTGCCCAGCAGCAAGATGCCGAGCAGCATCTTGGTCATGGCGCGGTCTAGCAATAAGTACACCCCGGCGCCGCAGAGCACGCCCGCAGCGAGCAGGAGCATGAGGTTGGCATCCATTAGGCGTGTCCTTTCTCTGCGGTGGCAGTGGTTTCTTTCTCTTTCGCCCGGCGTGACAGGGAACGGGCGCGGTCGCGGGCGCGCTGCTTACGCATCTCTTCTTCCTCATCGAGCTTGGCACCCAAGGAAGACAAGACATAGAGCGTGAGACCGACGACGATGAGGTAGACACCGGCGTCGAAAATGAGCGCCGACGGCAAGGAAACATCACCGATGAGCGGTACGCCGATCTTCGTGTACCCAGAGGTCAGTGGTGGATAGCCCAGGAGCATCGGGGTGATGACGGCGCTGAGGGAGAACAGCAGGCCTACCGCCATGGTGCGGCCGCCGTCGAGTGGCAGCGCCTCTTCGAGCTCCTCGCGGCCGCCAGCTAGGTAGCGCAGAATCAGCGCCAAGGCTGCCACGAGGCCGCCAGCAAAACCGCCGCCAGGGGCGTTGTGGCCGCCGAAGAAGAAGTACAGGGACAGCACCATCATCGAGGGGAAGAGAATACGGGTGCTCACGTCCACCATGAGCGAGCGGTTGAGCGCCTTCTCCGATTCCACGCCTGCAGCCAGCCAGCGGCGCCCAGTGACCTGCAAGGTCGGGCGGCGGGAGGCGCGGGTAAAGCTTTGCGTGCGGAAAATTAACGAGGCAATACCCGTTGCGGCAATGACGAGCACCGTGATCTCGCCAAAGGTATCCCACGCACGCAGGTCCACGAGCAGGACGTTGACCGTGTTGGCGCCGTGGCCAATCTCCTTGGCCAACTCCGGCATGTACTGCGAGATGGGTTCCTCGCGCCGGGCGTTGATAGCGAACATACCGATCACGGTGACGGCCAGGCCCACGCCGACTGCCAGCCAAGCGCGCAAGCGACCGGTTTTGGGATCCTGCTTCCACTCGGTATTGGCAGGCATGCGGCGCAGTACCAGCATGAAGAGCACCATGATGATGGTCTCCACAAGCAGCTGCGTCAGTGCCAAATCCGGCGCGCCCTGTAGCGCGAAGATGAAAGACAAGGCGTAGCCGGTCACGCCGACGAGGATGACGCCCGAGAGGCGGTTATCCAGCACGGTGGCTGCGACAGCGGCGATGATGATGATCACCGCAGCGATGGCCTGCCAAGGGTTCTCAGCCACGATCATGTGCACGTTGGTGATATCACCGTTGATGAGCATGACGATGGGCAGCACCATGAGCGTAGCGAAAATGACCGTGAGGTTGAACTGCAGCGAACCGCGCTGGGTGGAGGCGGTGATGCGCAGGGAGAGCTGGCGTAGGGCGTTGATCACGGCGTCGTAGGAATCATCTGCCGAGCCCAGGGCCGGGTAGGTGAACTGGGCCTTCGTGAGCGCCTGGCGCTGCCAGTGCAGGAGGAAACCGGCGGGGACAATGACCACGGAAAGCAGCAGCGCGATGGTGAAGCCATGCCATAGGGCTAGTTCGGAAGCCTGCTCCGTCCCAAAAGTGTTGTCCAGGTGCTGCGTGATGCCGTGGGATAGCGGCAGCGGCCGCAGGCCAAAGAAGATGGTGAGCAAGGTCAGCACCGTCGGCGGGATCCACAGGAAGGGGCCGATGTGGTGCATGTGTGCCACTGCCTCCGAAGGCTCTTCCTGCCCCTTGGAGGAGAACGCACCCCACAAGAAGCGCAGGGCATAGGCCATCGTCAACGCGGAGCCGACGACGACGGCAACGAGTAGCATGTTGCGCGGCATGCCGACGAGCAGCTCCTCGCCCATGATGGCTACCAGCGTGGCTTCCTTGGACACGAAGCCCAGCAGCGGTGGAATACCCGCCATGGACATCGCGGGGAGGATAGCTAGGACATACAGCGCGGGGTTCTTCCTGCCCAGGCCCGCAAGCTTGTCGATGTCCCTCGTCCCCGTCGAATGGTCGATAGCACCGACGATCATGAAGAGCGCTGCCTTGAAGAGGGAATGCGCGAAAGTTAGCGCCAGTCCTGCCTGCATGGCCTCGCGGGATCCGATGGCGATGATGGCGGTGATAAAGCCCAGCTGTGAGACGGTGCCATAAGCCAAAACCAGCTTCAGGTCACGCTGCTTGAGCGCCATCCAGCCGCCGAGCAGCATGGTGAAGGCGCCCAGGGGGATGACCACGAGGTGCCAGGTAGGAATGTCATGCACCGAGGGAGCGAGGCGCGCGACGAGGTAGATACCGGCCTTCACCATCGCTGCGGAGTGCAGGTAAGCCGAAACTGGGGTCGGCGCGGCCATGGCGCCGGGCAGCCAGAAGTGGGCCGGGGCGATGGCGGACTTGGAGAGCGCACCGCAGAGAATCAGCACGATCGCCACGGTGAGGTAGGGGGTGTTGGCGAGGTCTTCGGTGGCGGCGATACCGCTGAAAGACCACGCGCCGGTCTGGCGGCCGAGGAGGGTGATACCGACCAGCATGGCGAGGCCGCCCAGAACGGTCACCATGAGCGCCTGTTGCGCTGATCGACGCGACGAGGCGCGCTCGCCGTAATAGCTCACCAAGAGGAAAGACAGCAGGGAGGTGATTTCCCAAAAGACGTAGAGCAGCAGGAAATTATCGGAAATGACCAGGCCATACATGGCCGTGGCAAAGCCCACCATCTGGCCACCAAAGAGGGCGAGGCGCCGCCGAGGATGGTCGAAATAACCCCAGCAATAAAGCAAGACCAGCGCGCCTACGCCCAGGATGATGAGGCTGAATAACGCAGAAAGCGCATCCATGCGGAAGCTGATATTGAGGTGCGCCGCTGGCATCCAGTTGAGGTCATAAGCCAGCTGGTTTCCGTTGCGTAGCGTGCCAGTAGTGAGCTGCTGGAGTACCCAGAAGAAGCCGACCGCAGGGGCGATTGCCAAGAGCCCGAAGGCGCGGCGGCCAAGGTAGAAAATGAGGAATGGAGCGGCGATGGATGCTACGACCAAGGCGCAAAAGAGAGTGAGCACGAGGTTGCGGTGGCGTCCTTTCCTTGTCGGGGGACTGGGTTAAACCCACCGCGCTGGCGGGCGTTCACTAATGCTCACGATACAGTCTGAAATCCCAGTTTTCACATTTTCGTTTCATACAGTTATATATGCGTCTCCTGTTGGCGTTCCGCCACCTCGCCAACCGCCTAGCTCAGGAGAAGGGAGACCAACGCCCGGCGGATCTTGTGGCTGGGCGTTGGGCTGGTGCCTAGGCGAAGCGCTGGAGGAAGAGTGCTTCAGCGATGGCGATCTTTTCAATTTCGCTCGGGTCGACCGACTCATTGGCGGAGTGGATGGTGCACTGCGGCTCCTCGACGCCAAAGAGCGCGATCTCGGCATTCGGGTGCTTCTCCTGCAGCTCCACGGTCAGCGGGATGGATCCGCCCATGCCCTGGGTGATGGTCTCGGCCCCGAAAGCCTCGCCGAGGCACTCGCCGAGCAGAGCCACGGCGGGCTTTGCCGGATCGGTTTCGAATCCCAGGTTGGCCTCCAGGATGGTGACCTCGATGTGTGCGCCCCACGGGACGTGCTTCTTCAGGTGCTCGGCCACGGCCTCCGCGGTGGCGCGGGGATCCATGGTGGCGGGGGTGCGCAGGTTGATATTGGCCTCAGCGGTAGCGGGCACGGCGTTGACGGCCTCGGCCACCGGGGTGGAGGTAAAGCCGGTGACGGTAATCGCCGGGCGGGCCCAAATCATATCCGCGATGGCGGTGGCACCGGCCGGGTCCTTCGCGCCCATGACCTCGGTGCCCTCAAGCATCTGCGCGTCGGCGCGGAAGTTCTCCTCGCTGTAAGCGGTGTCCTGGCCCTCGGCCAGCGGCCAGGTGCCCTCGCAATCGACGCCGTCGATAGTCGTGCGGCCATACTCATCCGTCAGGGAATCCAGCGCGCGCATGAGCGCCTTGACGGCGTCGGGAGCCGCGCCGCCGAACTGGCCGGAGTGCACAGCCGAGTGGAGGGTGGAGACCTTGACGTTGATCTGCGAGCCGCCGCGCAGGGAGGTCGTCAGCGTCGGCACACCCACCTTGGCGTTGCCGGCATCGGCGATGAGGATGGCGTCGGCAGCAAAGAGCTCCGGGCGCTCCTCGATGAGTGCGGACAGGCCCTCGCCGCCGCGTTCCTCAGAACCCTCAATAAGCACGGTGAGGTTGAGGTCGGTTCCACCGTGAGCGTCGAGCGCACGCAGCGCCGCCAGGTGCATGGCGACGTTACCCTTGCAGTCCGCGGCGCCGCGGCCGTACCAGCGGCCATCGCGCTCAGTCAGAGTGAAAGGATCGGAGTCCCAGGCCTCCGGGTTGCCGGCGGGCACGACATCATAGTGCGAGTAGAGCAGCACCGTCTTCGCGCCCTCCTTGCCGGGGCGCTTGGCGACGATCGCCGTGGAACCATCAGCGGTGGTGATGGCTTCGGGGGTGAAGTTGGCGGCGGCAAGCGCGGCGTGAACCCACTCCGCTGCCTTCGCGGTCTGGTCTTCTAGACCTGGTTCGTTGTGGACGGAATTGAAGGAAACGAGCTCCTTGAGCTGCTGGAAAATGGTGTCGCGGTCGTTGGTTACAAACTCAGAAATCTTGGTCATGCTCTCCAACCTACCCGTATCCCCGAATCGGTCTATCGACAAGTAGGGAGTAATATATTCCCGGTTCTAGTCCATATTGTTTAGAAAGGACCTGACATGGCGACGACGACCGCCGAAGGTTCCCAGTCCACGCTCCGCGAGCTCACGCTGCGCGGCATTATTATCGGTGGACTCATCACTCTGATCTTTACCGCCGCCAATGTGTATCTCGGCCTCAAAGTAGGCCTGACATTTGCCACGTCCATTCCTGCCGCTGTGATTTCCATGGCGGTGCTGCGCCGCTTTGCCGGGCACAACGTCAAAGAGAACAACATTGTGCAGACCATCGCGTCAGCGGCCGGTACCTTGTCCGCCATCATCTTCGTGCTCCCGGGCCTGGTGATGGTGGGCTATTGGCAGGGTTTTTCCTTCGTTGATACCGCCGCGGTGTGCGCCATCGGTGGTGTACTCGGCGTGATGTACTCCATCCCGCTGCGCCGCGCGCTGGTGACAGGCTCGGACCTGCCCTACCCGGAGGGCGTGGCCGCGGCCGAGGTCCTCAAGGTGGGTGATAGCTCCGGTGAAGACGGTGAGGCCGCCCACGAGGAGAACGCGAAGGGCTTGCGTGTCATCGTCTTCGGCGGCATCCTCTCCGCGTTCATGGCTTTGCTTGCAGCAATGAAGGCAGCTGCTTCTGAGGTTGCCACCTACTTCAAATTCGGCTCGGGCGCGACGACGCTGGGCACCTCCCTCTCGCTGGCGCTGGTCGGCGTGGGCCACCTTGTCGGACTGGCCGTCGGTATCGCCATGCTCGTCGGCGTGGTCATTTCCTACCTCATCCTGCTACCCATCCTCACCGGTGGTGAGGGGCTGGGCGATCCGGCCGCCATCATGGAGACCGTCGATACGGTCTTCTCCGATAGGATCCGCTTCATCGGCGTGGGCACCATGGCCATCGCTGCCGTGTGGACGCTGATCAAGATCACCGGCCCGATTGCCAAGGGCATGGCTGAATCTTTCGCCTCCTCCCGTGAGCGCAAGGGCGGCCAGCAAGTGGCTGTGGAGGAGCGCGATATCCCGGCGCCCTATGTCATTGGCACCATCCTTGTCCTGATGTTTCCGATTGGACTGCTGCTGTGGAACTTCGTGCGTGACACCGACATCCACGAGCACATGGGCGTGCTCATCACGGTCTCCGTGCTCTTTACCTTGTTGGTGGGCCTCGTTATCGCGTCGGTGTGTGGCTACATGGCTGGCCTTATCGGTGCGTCTAACTCGCCGATTTCCTCCATTGGCATTATCGCGGTCATCGCCGCTGCGCTGCTGATTGCCGCCGTCACCCGCGGTACGGACGCGGAGCCGCTCTCGCTGGTGGCTTATACGCTGTTTACCGCGGCTATTGTCTTCGGCATCGCGACCATTTCTAATGACAACCTGCAAGACCTCAAGACTGGTCAGCTGGTTGGCGCAACGCCATGGAAGCAGCAGGTAGCGCTCATCATTGGCGTCCTTTTCGGTTCCCTGGTGATTCCGCCGATTCTCCAGGTCATGCTCACCGGCTTTGGTTTCCAGGGCATGGAGGGCGCCGGCGAGGATGCGCTGGCTGCACCGCAGGCTGCGCTGATGTCCTCGGTGGCCTCCGGTATCTTTGATAGCTCTCTGCCATGGGATCTTATCGGTCTGGGCGCGGCCATTGGTGCCGTCATCATCATTGTGGACGAGTGCCTGCGCCACTTCACCGACAAGTACTCCTTGTCCCCGCTGGCTGTGGGCATGGGCATGTACCTGCCGGCGGCGATCACCATCGTGGTGCCGATTGGCGCTATCTTGGGCTACTTCTACAACCGTTGGGCGGCACGCCAGTCCAAGCCGGACTTTGTCAAGCGCATGGGTACGTTGCTGGCCACCGGCCTCATCGTGGGCGAGTCCCTCTTCGGCGTGGTCAACGCCGGCATTATCGCGGCCTCGGCCGGCGACTCCCCGCTGGAGATCTTCGAGGGCGGCACGGCAGCCAAGTTCATCGGCGTCATCCTCTTCATTGGCGGTATCGCCGCGGCTTATAAGTGGACGGCGAAGAAAGCTGCTTCTTAAGACAGCGTGATTGGTTCTTTTTAGCGGGCGGTGCGAAAGCACCGCCCGTTCGCTTATAGCGTTCGTGTTGAACCTTGCAGTCGGTAGGCCTGAGTGCCAGAATGGTCGCTAGCACTTCCACATGGCAAGTGCCAGAAATAAACAGAGTCATCTATGTGGTTGGGGCTGGAGAACACTCGCCAGCCGTGCCGTCGCGGGCGTCCGTCATAGATCAGACGTGAGTGTCGTCCTCAACAAAGCTTAAGGAGCACAAACACATGGCAAAGATTATTGCCTTCGATGAAGAGGCACGTCGCGGCCTCGAGCGTGGTCTCAACACGCTTGCCGATGCCGTCAAGGTCACCCTCGGCCCCAAGGGCCGCAACGTCGTCCTGGAGAAGTCCTGGGGCGCCCCGACCATTACCAACGACGGTGTCTCCATCGCGCGCGAGATCGAGCTCGAGGACCCGTACGAGAAGATCGGCGCTGAGCTGGTTAAGGAAGTAGCTAAGAAGACTGATGACGTCGCCGGTGACGGCACCACCACCGCTACCGTTCTGGCACAGGCTCTCGTGCGTGAGGGCCTGCGCAACGTAGCCGCTGGTTCCAACCCGATGGGTATTAAGCGCGGCATTGAGGCCGCCACCAAGAAGGTTGTTGACTCCCTGCTCTCCTCCGCAAAGGAAGTAGAGACCCAGGAAGAGATCGCCACCACTGCAGGTATCTCCGCCGCTGACCCGGCAATCGGCGAGAAGATCGCCGAGGCTATGTACACCGTGGGCAACGGCTCCGTGAACAAGGATTCCGTTATCACCGTTGAGGAGTCCAACACCTTCGGCGTTGACCTTGAGGTCACTGAAGGTATGCGCTTCGACAAGGGCTACATCTCTGGCTACTTCGCTACCGATATGGAGCGCCAGGAGGCAGTCCTCGAGGATCCGTACATCCTGCTGGTCTCCTCCAAGGTCTCCAACATCAAGGACCTTGTCCCGCTGCTGGAGAAGGTTATGCAGACCGGCAAGCCGTTGCTGATTATCGCTGAGGATGTTGAGGGCGAGGCCCTGTCCACCCTCGTGGTCAACAAGATCCGTGGCACCTTCAAGTCCGTTGCTGTGAAGGCTCCGGGCTTCGGTGACCGCCGTAAGGCCACCCTGCAAGACATGGCTATCCTCACCGGCGGCCAGGTCATCTCCGAGGAGGTTGGCCTGTCCCTCGAGACCGCCGAGATCGAGTACCTCGGCCAGGCACGCAAGGTGGTTGTGACCAAGGATGAGACCACCATCGTTCAGGGTGCTGGTTCCCAGGAGCAGATCGACGGCCGTATCAAGCAGATTCGTGCCGAGATTGAGAACTCCGACTCTGACTACGACCGCGAGAAGCTGCAGGAGCGCCTGGCCAAGCTGGCCGGCGGCGTGGCAGTCCTTAAGGTTGGTGCCGCTACTGAGGTTGAGCTCAAGGAGCGCAAGCACCGCATCGAGGATGCTGTGCGCAACGCTAAGGCTGCTGTTGAGGAGGGCATCGTCGCCGGTGGTGGCGTGGCTCTGCTGCAGGCAGCTGAGGTCCTGGATTCCCTCTCCGACCTCACCGGTGACGAGGCAACCGGCGTCAAGATTGTCCGCGAGGCGCTGTCTGCTCCGCTGAAGCAGATTGCTCAGAACGCTGGTCTGGAGCCGGGCGTTGTCGCTGACAAGGTCTCCTCCCTGCCGGCTGGCCAGGGTCTCAACGCCGCTTCTGGCGAGTACGTGGACCTGATGGCTGCGGGTATTAACGACCCAGTCAAGGTCACCCGCTCCGCGCTGCAGAACGCTGCGTCCATCGCAGCCTTGTTCCTGACCACCGAGGCGGTTGTGGCTGATAAGCCGGAGCCGGCCGGTGCAGGCGCAGGCATGCCGGACGCTGACGCAATGGGCGGTATGGGCTTCTAGTCCTTAGCCTCCCGGTCTGAAGCGCATTGCGACTTCAGGTCCTAACAAATTACGAGCTCCCCACGGTTGACCGTGGGGAGCTTTCTTCCTCTTGAGACACTTTTGTGTCCTTATAGCACCCCGAATAGGGGTAATTCGGGGTGCTCCTGCGAAAAATATTTCGCGAGTTTACTCTGTAAAGCAAGCCTATGAATCGTGGTTCAGGGAGCTAACGTTACGTTCTGAGGAAGATTTCTTAAGCCTTCATTTCGAGCGCTACCTATTTCTGCAGATAGGCGCGTTGTTGCAGGCTGGGTTAATAGAAGATGAATTAATAACCTGAAAAGTGACTCTGATTGTCAAAGCGCTTTGCGCGAAAAATCACCCACGAATTCACTTGCAATGTTTCAGTGGTGTGCCAAAATAGTTCCTTGTGACGCCCGCTGAGGGTGTCTGCAAAACCGCAAACCCCCTCCGGGCAATCTCTTTACCCGGACTTCACAAGAGGAGACCACAATGGATCTTTCTTTCATCGGTGACCAGCTCGGTAACTTCGCTACCTTCGCTGACGGCATCAAGAAGCTCTTCACCGGCTTCGCTGGCGTCTTCGACGCTATCTCCGGCGCTGCTCAGCAGGGTGACTCCTTCGTTGTTAAGCCGAACACCGACGCTCTCGAGGCTCTGTCCTCCAAGAAGTAAACTAGCTTCCCTTTAGGGCAGCACTAAACACACACTTTCAATTCCAAGGAGATTTCAAATGGGTACCCTTTCTTCCTCCGGCATCATCGGCCTCCTGCTCAACATTTTCTACAACCTGGGCGACAT
Source organism: Corynebacterium sp. HMSC069E04 (assembly GCF_001813175.1). Taxonomy (NCBI): domain Bacteria; kingdom Bacillati; phylum Actinomycetota; class Actinomycetes; order Mycobacteriales; family Corynebacteriaceae; genus Corynebacterium; species Corynebacterium sp. HMSC069E04. The sequence continues at coordinate 37,161 of NZ_KV811665.1, forward strand.
GGCTTCCGGCGCTTCCAAGCTGATCGGCCTGCTCTAAAAAGCACGCTGCTCACGCAGTACTAAGCGCTAACCCCCGCTGACCCATTTGGGCAGCGGGGTTTCGCATTTCCAAAATTCGCCGTCGGACGGACGCCCAGGGCTGGGCAGCCGGACCGAGCCCGGCTAGCACGGTGGCATGGTACGTTGTCGCAAATAAGCTCCCAAAATCAGGCGGTTTCATGAGCTTGCGTGCGAGAACGTACCAACGTGTACGCGCGGCGGGTACGAAACGATCATTTAAGCCCCCAGATCTTCGATTTTCGGGGGCACTAATGGTTAGAAACGTACATTCTGGGCGGATGCTGCCGCCCATCGGGCATACGGGGGTAAATCACGCAGCTACAACTTCTTTTATCACGCCAGATGTCTGCTTCCTAGATAGAATTAAAGGTATGGCTGACATTAAAGACGACGAACTCCCCGAGATCGACCTTGCGCAGACCGACGGCTACGTCGTCGATGACTCTGATGAAGATGATCCCTCGCTGATTATGCCGGATGGCTCGCCTGTCGAGACTTGGCGCGAGAACTACCCGTACGAGGAGCGCATGACGCGCGATGAGTACGAATCCATTAAGCGTGCCCTGCAGATTGAGCTGCTGAAATGGCAGAACTGGACGAAGGAAACCGGCCAGCGCCACATTATCCTCTTCGAGGGCCGCGATGCCGCGGGTAAGGGCGGCACCATTAAGCGTTTCAACGAGCACCTCAACCCGCGTGGTGCGCGCACCGTGGCGCTGGAGAAGCCTTCCCCGCGCGAGTCCACGTCGTGGTACTTCCAGCGCTATATTCAGCACTTCCCGTCCGGTGGTGAAATCGTTTTCTTCGACCGCTCCTGGTACAACCGCTCCGGTGTGGAGCGCGTCATGGGCTTCTGCACAGAGTCCCAGCACGCAGAGTTCCTGCGCGAGGTGCCGATGCTGGAGAACATGATTCTCGGCTCTGGCATTTCGCTGACTAAGCTATGGTTCTCCGTGACTCGCAAGGAACAGCGCACTCGCTTCGCTATTCGCCAGATTGACCCCGTCCGTCAGTGGAAGCTTTCGCCCATGGACCTAGCGTCCTTGGATAAGTGGGATGATTACACCCGCGCCAAGGAGGAGCAGTTCCGCTACACCGATACGGAAGAGTCTCCGTGGATCACCATTAAATCCAACGACAAGAAGCGTGCCCGCATCAACGCGATGCGCTACGTGCTCTCCAAGTTTGAGTACACCAACAAGGACCACGAGCTCGTTGACCAGGTGGATGACAAGATTGTCAAGCGCGGTCGCGACCAGATCGGTGACTAATCACGGCACCCCGACCGCTCATTAGCGAGTCAGGCATAAAAGGAGGCGGCAGGTAAACCTGCCGCCTCCTTTATTTTTTT